>CANQCJ010000020.1 GCA_947589205.1 uncultured Ruminococcus sp.
GATAGTTCCCGTGCCGACGATAACAACGCTGTCGCCCGGCTTTACGGCGGCTATATTTACCGCGTGGAGCGAGACCGCCGCGGGTTCGCAGAGCGCGGCTTGCTCATAGGGAAGCTTGTCGGAAAAAGGCACGAGATTCCAGACAGGAACGGCGAGGTACTGTGCAAAACCGCCGTCGCAGCGCGAACCGAAATAGCTGTAGCCGGAGCACTGCGCCCATTCCTCCATAGAGCAGGCCTTGCAGCTTCTGCACGGGAGCATCGGAAAAACGCAGCTTCTTCTTCCGAGAAGCGACTCGTCCACATCGTCGGCTATGGATACTATCCTGCCTGAAAATTCATGACCGGGAATGGTCGGAAAATGGTAGGTGCCGTTCGTGAAGATCCTCGGTATATCGCTCGAGCATATGCCGCAGGCTTTTATTTCAAGCAGCACCTCTCCGCTTTTGAGCGTCGGCGTATCGACCTGCTCGTATCTGAGATCGTTCACGCCGTGCAGCACGAGCGCGTTCATTTTTTCCGGAATGTCTGTCAAAGACTTCATATCAACTGCCTCTTTTCACTTTTCTCCGAGCAGCGTTCTTACCATGAGCAGATCGCTGTCGGTGGTTATTTTAAAATTGAGCGCGTCGCCCTCTATAATGTATATCGGCTGACCGTTCATGGTGCATATCTGCGATGTGCCGGTTATAACGGCTTTTTGTTCTTCGCTCAAAGAATCCATCATTCTTATAAAATGCGCTAAGCGAAAGCTGTCGGGCGCTTGTCCGCAGTAAAGCTCGCTTCTTGCGGGAATATCCTCAACGATCTCGCCGCCCGCCGAATGAAGTATCGTATCGGCGCAGGGCAGTCCGCAGACGCACGCGCCGTTTTTTGCGGCGCAGTCTATCGAATCGTTAAGTATTTTCTCTGTAACGAACGGTCTTACCGCGTCGTGTATAACGATAACGTCATCTTCGTTAATGCCGTTTTCGCGTTCTATCGCGGAGGTAACGCAGCGAATGCTGTCCATGCGCTCCCTGCCGCCGGGGATAATGCGTACCTTTTGTGCGGCTTCTATGTTTTTTCTTACGTTTTCTTCAAGATACTCGATATAATCCTCTCTTGCGGCAATATATATCAGATCGAAGCGGGTCACCCTGAGCATATTTTTCAGCGTGTGGATAATTATCGGCACGCCGCAGACCTCTATAAACTGCTTGGGGATATCCGAGCTTTTTACTCTCGTTCCGCTTCCGCCCGCAAGCATTGCGCCGTAGATCATTTTTATTTAAACAGCTCCTTTCAAAGCTTTATTTTCTTATCCTTGCTTACAAGCATATTCCTCGCCGCTACAGAATATCTTACACAGCGGCAGGAGGTTATTTTTTTCAGCCTGTCAAGCTCCGCCGAGAGCGTTTTGATACGCGCTTCAAGCTCATGATTTTCGGCTTTGCTCTCGCTAAGCTTCTTTTCAAGCTCCTTTGCTTTAGTATCGGAAATTTCTAACTTTTCCTTTGTCTCGTCAAGAGCTTTTTTTGTTTTCGTCAGATCGCTCTTATAAGCTTCAAGCTCCTTTTTGAGCGAAGAATTTTTCTTTTCAAGCTCCTCGCGCTTTTTTTCAAGCTTAGCGTTTGTATTTATATGACCGCGCGTTACATAAAGCCAGCCGTTCATGCAGTCCTTCATGGTATCGTGCCGCCAGTTTATTATCTGTTCTTTTGAAAAAAGCCGAAGCGTATCCGCGCTTATGTCGGCGTCCTTGTATTTTTCCACAAAATCCGCGACCGTTTTTAGAAGTCCCTCGCGGCAGGGCAGATAGCTGTCGGGATTTTTCGGCGGGTCGGTTATGTCGTAATCAAACTCTCCGGAGACAAACTGCTTTTGCGTGCAGCTGTAAAGCCAATCGTAATAAGGCTCGAAGCGTATATCCGCGCCGGCTTTTATGTCGTTTATGACCAGCACCGGCACGCCCATTGCAAGGCAGGGCAGCGCGCAGTGAAGCCGCCTTGTGATAACGCATTTTGCGTTCTGGTAAACGGTGAGCAGCTCCTTTACCGCCTGCTCGCGCTCCGCCCACGAAGCGTCGGAATTGCGGTAGTCCTTATAGTGCTTTATAACCTTGATCTCTATATCCGTGCCGTCCGCTATAGAGCGCGCACGTTTGATTATCGGTTCGGTCACGTCCGTACAGCAGATATATTCGCGCTTCGGTCTTATTATCGGCTGCTTCGGAAGCGTAAGCGTTATGCAGCCGGAGAAGTAAGCGTTTATGCCGAGCTCTTTGAACGTGCGTTCGGTGAAGCTGTCGCGGCAGCCTACAGGCGCGTAGGCGTTCAGGTATTCTCCGCCCAAGCCCTGCAAAAACTGAGTTTTTACAGGAGAGCCGTCCTGCTTTGCCGTTTCGTTGTCGGTGTAGTGCATACCGACAAAAAGCGGCAGGATATATTCCGACGGCGGCCAGTTCCATTTGTGCCACATATACCACGCGCTCATAACGACTGCGGCGGGCTTGCCGTCGGGCGTGACGAAGGAATCGAGCTCCTCGCGGTCGAGAAAGCAACTGACCTCCGGCAGCAGTCTTGCCGCCGCGTAGGTCTGTATATCGTCGCCGATATTTTGCGTATGTTTATGCAGCATTACCCCGAATTTCATTTTTATCTCCCTCTTTTTATATGGCTCAGAGCTTTATTTTTTTATTTTTTCCGACAGCGGCGTTTCGCAGATTCACTGCAAGCCTCACGCTGCGGCAGTTTAATATTCTTCTGTGTCTTTCAAGTTCTTTTTCTGTTTCTTTGAGCTTCTTTTCCAAAGAAGCCTTAGTATTTTTCAGATCCTTTTCGGTATCCTTCAGCTTTTTCTCGGTATTTTTCAAAGCCGTCGATGTTTCGGAAAGCTTTGCGTTTTTCCTTTCGATCTCCGCCTTAGCCGCCGCGAGATCCTTTCTAAGCTTTTTCAGCTCGTTTTCCTCCAATACGGTTATATCGAACCAGCGGTCCATACATTCGCCCATAGTGCGGCTTTTCCATTGAAAAAGCTCCTCGGCGGTGTAGGAGGTTTTTTTGTAATCGTCAATATCGCCGTCGGCGTCCTTATATTGTTCAACGAAGCGGTCTATCGAAGCTATCATAGCGTTTCTGACCTCGAGGTAAGCGTCGCTGTTTTTCGGCGGGTCGGCAAAATCGTAATCGAATTTTCCCGCAAGAAATTCCTTATAGCTGCAATTGCTTATCCAATCGTAATACGGGTCGAAGCGTCCAGAGACGGGTCTTTTGTGGCGGTTTGTTACGAACACCGGCACGCCCATTGCAAGGCAGGGCAGCGCGCAGTGAAGCCGTCTTGTAACGACGCATTTTGCGTTCTGGTAAACGGTCAGCAGCTCCTTTACAGCCTGCTCGCGTTCCTCCCAGGAAGCGCTGCTGTTTCTGTAATCCTTATAGTGAGTGGTTTCTACAATATCAATATCCTTATCCTTGAGTATTTCCTTAAGCTTTGCAAGAATATCGGCGGGCAGGTCGGCGGCGCAGATGTAATCTCTTTCGTGTTCAACGCGCGGCCGGTTGGGCAGTGTAAGGGTTATGCAGCCGGAGAAAAAAGCGTCGAGACCTATCTCCTTGAATTTATTTAGCGTATAAAGATCGCGGCAGCCTACAGGACCGTTTTTGTTCATATATTCCGCTCCGCAGCCGGAAAGAAATTCCGTTTTGACCGGACTGCCTGCTTGTTCGGAAGCCTGATGGTCGGAAAAGTGTATACCTGTAAGCAGGGGCACTACATATTCCGACGGCGGCCAGTTCCATTTTTTCCACATATACCACGCGCTCATCACGACGGCGGCGGGCTTTCCGTCCTCCGTTTTAAATTTATCGAGCTTTTCGCGGTCGATAAAGTAATCCACCGAGGGAAGTCTGCATTTTGCCGCATATGTCTGTATATCGTCTCCGATATTTTGTGTGGTCTTGTGCATTATTACGCCAAATTTCATATTTCCTCCTCTTTTAGTCCGCGGAGCCGCAGGTCTGAGCGCAGCTCAGACGGTGCCGCTCGCTTTGCTTGTCGGGATTGTGACTTTGTTGACCGCGTCTTTTTAATCTCCGGGTAAATTAAGCTTTCGCTCCTGCGTTGCGATACTTTTATTGTTTGCAGATTTTTAGTAGGTTTTTTACTTAGAGGTGAGGGATTCTATCCCTAAACCTTTTAGCTTTTGGCTGCTTCTGTTACATAATTTGCTATTCTTTCCGCACTGTGCCCGTCGCACGCGCTCATAAACCGCTCACGGAAGCTTCTTATCCTATTTTTATCATACTCCCCGGCGGCAGCTTTTTTCACAAGCTCAAATAATTCATTTTCCGTCAACGCAATTTCCCCCGGCAGAAAATCACCGTCATAGCGGTAGTAAGATCCCCGATAATCGTAAAACTCCTCAAGATCATACGCATAAAAGATCATCGGTCTTTCAAATAACGCATACTCGAATATCAGCGAGGAATAATCGGTGATACATATGTCGCTTACAAATAAAAGCTGTTCTATGTTCATCTTATCGCTCACGTCAAAGGCGCGGTCTGCCGAATCGGCGGGGATCTCGGTCCTTGCGGAAACAAAGCCGTGCTGCTTTATAAGGAGCACATACCCCGGCAGCGCGCTTGTCAGACCGCTTATGGAAAACTGCTTCGGCGGCTTAGCGTTGTCGGCGTCGCCTCGGTAGGTGGGGGCGTATAGGATCGTTTTTTTGTTTTTCGCCTGCGGGCAGACCTCGTAAAGCTTTTTAAAAGCCTCCTCGCGGCAGTGCTTGCTGAAAAACCTGTCGGTTCTCGCAACGCCGACAGCCTTAACGCAGGACGGCTCTTTAAAGCCGAACGCTTCGTTAAAATGCGGTATGCACTCGGGCGAGCTTACCGTTACGAGCGAATAATTTTTGTGCGCGGGAAATTTGTCGAGCGTTTCGGCGTTTTCGCCGAACGACAGACCTGCTATCGAATATCCCCATTTTTTAAACGCCCCGCAGGAATGCCAGGTCTGTATGATGCGGGTGTTTTTTCTGAATTTGAACGCCCCGAAAAGATTGCAGGTATCGTTTACAAAGATCACCGAATAGCGCGGCATTACCGCGCAGAGCTTTAAATATCTTAAAAGGTATGACATTCCGCCCTTGTTGTTGTGGATATAGAAGATCTTAAAAGGGAATCCGCGCTTTTTTAATTCGCGGCAAATCGGCTTGTAGGTGTCGGTCAGACTGCCGCTTCTTACCTCGCAGAAAAGAGCCGCGCGTTTTTGCGGCAAAAGACAGAACAGTCTGTAGGTAATAGGATAGACTATCCTGAAAGCGGCAAGCTTTATAAGCTCTCTTATTTTTTGTGCGGCAGCCATATTTTTCACTTCCTCGATCGTATATAATCTGACCGTATATACCTTATTATTATAACATATCCGATGATTTATGTCAATAGAAGTGAAATTTTTTGCCGCTTATTCTGTCAAAGCTCAAAAATTGCTTGACAAGCCGCATTAAAATATTGTATAATATTAACAGAATATTTTACGGCGGCGGTTTATGTTATTTAAGCTTCGGTTTAATTTGATAAGCTGCCGTATAGAAAGGAATGTAAAAAAGCTTATGTTTAGAACAGCAAGCGTTTTCAGCAGTAATATGGTTTTGCAGAGAAACAGCAACGTTGCCGTATGGGGCGAGGCAGATGATGGTACGGTCATAACCGTGAGCATTGCGGGAGCTGAGACGGTGACGACGGCGAAAAACGGCAAATGGAAAGCGATACTGCCGCCTATGGAGGCGGGCGGTCCTTATGAAATGGATATTCTCAGCCGAAACGAAAGGGACGGCAGGGAAATTAAGGAGGCTCACCGCTTTTACAATGTTATGATAGGCGAGGTATGGCTTTGCGGCGGGCAGTCCAATATGGAGCTGGAGCTGCAAAACTGCAAGGGCGGAAAAGAGATACTCGAGACGCTTACGCCCGAATGCAATGTCAGATTTTATTATACCCCGAAATGCCGTATGCTCGATGAGGAGCTTTTTGCCGCGGAAAGAAATTCCGGCTGGAGCGAGGCGGGAAGGGATTCCTCGGCGGCTTGGAGCGCGGTGGGATTTTTCTTTGCGAGAAAGCTCGCTAAGGAGCTTGGCGTCACGGTCGGACTTATCGGCTGCAACTGGGGCGGCACGAGCGCGTCGGCGTGGATGGACAGAGAGACCATCGCCGACAGTAAGCAGACGGTGTCCTACATAGAGGAATACGAAAAGGCGACGCGCGGCAAGCCGGTGGAATTGCAGATAAGAGAATATGACGAATATTTCAAATACCACTGTGAATGGAACGAGCGGCAGAACGAGCTTTACAAAAAAGAGCCGGACGCTTCGTGGGACAGAGTTTTGGAGGTCTGCGGCGAGTGTAAATATCCCGGACCTATGAACTGCAAAAACGAATACCGTCCGGCGGGACTTTATGAAACTATGCTCATGCGCGTTTGTCCGTATACGTTAAAGGGATTTTTGTACTATCAGGGAGAGAGCGACGACCACAAGCCGGACAGCTATTACAAGCTTTTCACAAACCTTATCGGTCTTTGGAGAGACAAGTGGGGAGACGATGAGCTGCCGTTTATTTTCGTACAGCTGCCGATGTTCCGTTATGAGCAGGATCCCGATTACAAGCATTGGTGCAAGATACGCGCGGCGCAGATGAAGGCCTACCGCACCGTTAAAAATACCGGTATCGCCGTTATTACCGACTGCGGAGAATTTAATAATATCCACCCGGTGGACAAGCTTCCCGTAGGAGAAAGACTTTGCCTGCAGGCGATGAAGCTTGCCTACGGCATGGACGTTGACGCGTTCGGTCCTATGTATAAGGACTGCGTTTTCCGTGACGGAGGCATAGAGCTTATCTTCGAGCACGCCGACGACGGCTTTGTCGTAAAGGGCGATAAGCCGGGCACGTTTGAGATAGCCGGCGAGGACGGACTTTTCCACAGCGCGAATGCGTCTATAAACGGCAGCAGGATCTTTATAAAGAGCGATCATGTGGCTGTTCCGAAATACGCGCGCTTTGACTGGTTCAACTGGACGGAGGTAAAGCTTTTCGGCAAAAACGGCATACCCGCAGCGCCCTTTGCGATAGGAGATCCCGATGCCTGAGATAACGCTGCTCGGCACGGGAGGAATGCTGCCGCTCCCAAACCGCTGGCTGACCTCCTGCTATATCGAAAATAACGGAAAGAGCATACTTATCGACTGCGGAGAGGGTACGCAGATAGCGATAACCGAAGCGGGCAGGAGCATTACGAGGATAGATATGCTTCTTATAACGCATATGCACGCCGACCATGTTTCGGGGATACCGGGGTTTTTGCTTTCTCTCGGAAACGGTTCGCGCACCGAACCGCTCGATATCTGTCTGCCCGAGGGCAAAAGCGGCATGATAAAAAATCTGCTCTGTATCTGCGACAGACTTCCCTATGAGCTGCGCTTTCATGAGCTTCCGCTCAGGCGGGCATATGAGTTTACCGCCGATACGATAGATCCGCTGCTTAAAATAACCTCCATGCCCATGCGCCACAGCTGCGATTGTCTGGGGTATTCGCTAAGCTTCGGTAAAAAGCTCGTTTTTCAGCCGGACAGGGCAAAGGCTCTCGGCATACCGCTGCAATACTGGAAGCTGCTGCACGCGGGAGAGACGGTGACGCTCGAGGACGGACGGGTCATTCCTCCCGAGCAGGTGACGGAGAATACCCGCAAGCCTGTCAAGATAACCTACGTCACAGACACGCTGCCGACAAGCCGCATAGCAGAGCTTGCGCAGGATTCCGATTTGTTTATCTGCGAGGGTATGTACGGCGATGAGAGCAAAAAGGACAGCATGAACAAAAAGGGGCATATGCTGATGCAGGACGCTTGTCTGCTTGCTCAAAAGGCAAACGCAAAGCGTCTCTGGCTGACCCACTACAGTCCTGCGGAATTTTATCCGAAGCTCCATGAGCAAAAGCTCAGGGAGATATTTGAAAACGTCACGATAAGCCGCGACGGAGAAAATATAGCATTATAAAGCTGAAAGCCGGCGTCCCTTTGACAGACGCCGGCTTGTGTTTTTGTGTTTATAAGGCTATGCCCGTGCCGTAGCAGTAGGAGCATTCTCCCGTGCCGTTGCAGCCGTTGCAGAGATAGGCGTAGTCGTCAAGATCGGGGTCGCCGTAGAAGGGCATACCCGTCTTGGTCGCACCCGCGCCTCGGCATATGTGGCATTGACCCGTTCCGTCACAGTATATGCAGACATCACTTCCCGCCGCAGCTCCTGTGTCGATAGATGTGCCCTCGTCAGCGCCGGTATCATTGCCGACATAATAGGACGAACCGAACATTTCTATCGTAACGCTGCCGCCGCTTGCGGGAACGTCGGCTTTTACATAAAACGCCGCGCTCTCGTTCGGGTAGTAGTCGTAAAGACCGAAGTGCATATCCGCGCCGCTGAAGCTCGAAGAGGTGTTGGACATCAGCTCTTCCATCGAAAGATCGTTTCCTATCCTCATGTAGTAGATAAAGCTGTCGGAGGTCGTAAGATCGCTGCCGTTAAGAGCCATTCCGCTTTCGACCTTAGCCGTAGGCACGACCGCGCCGAAAACATAGGTGCTGTCGTTGTAGGTAAAGCCCGCCATGAAGTAATCTCCGTACTGCGGTTCGGAGGTGTATTGGAAATAGCCGTTGGTGACGGTCTCGCCGTTTATTTTAATGTAGGTAATATCCGCCATTTCGGGTATTGCCGACCAATCCCATTTTGAAGCGTCCGTCTCGGCGGAAAGCTCTTCCGCAGTCGTTTCGGGAGCCTCCTCCGTAGCTTTCTCCGGCGCAGCCGTCTGAACGGGTCCGTCCTTTTCGGTTTCCGGAGCCTCCGCTTGGGTCTGCGCAGCGGACGAGGCACTGTCGGTCTTGTCAGAAGATCTTTCATCGTCAGCCGAACCGCAGCCGACAGCTGTCAGCGCCATGCAGGCGCAGGTCAGCAGAGCTATAAGCGTTTTTTTCATGATATATCCCCCTTTTCTTATTTTTTGTAATCACAGCTTACTTTCGGGAAAGGTCACTTTCCGGCGAGCTTTCTGAAATGCTCGCGGACGAGCTTTCCGCTTTCGGTAAGCTGGCTCGTGCCGCTCTTTATCTTTGTAAGATCAGTGCCGCTCTTGAACGCGGAGGCGGTCTCGCTCTTGCCGCAGGCGGACCAGTTTATGTAACCCACCTTTTTGGAATCGAGAACATCGAACCACTTTTTGCTCTCGTTGGCGTTATAGCCGCCGTTTCCCGAGGAATCGCAGGTGCCGAATTCCGAAACGAGTATCGGCAGACCCTTGTTATAGCAGTCAACGAAGCGGTTTCTCAGCCAGTCGGTGTGGGTGTTGGCGTAGAAATGCAGCGCGTAAACGGTGTTTTTGTCGCTCAGTCTGTTTCTCTCTGCCTGGTCTATATCCTGACACCATGTGCCTGTTCCTACAATTATTATAGCGTCCTTATCGTACTTGCGGATAGCCTTTGTGACCGTCTCGGCATAGGGCTTGATGTTGGCGTCCCATGTAACGGTGCCCTGATTGTTGTTAGGTTCGTTGCAGATCTCATAGAGAACGTTGTCGTTGTCCTTGTATTTCTTAGCCATTTCGGTGAAGAAATCGACTGCTTCGCTCTGATGCTTCTGCGGATTGCCGTCCTGATTCATAACGTGCCAGTCGATAACGACATACATTCCGAGGTCGGTGGCGTTTGCAACGCCGGTATTTACCTTTTCCTTAGCCTGTCTTGCGAAGTCCGCGCCGGTGGTGTAGCCGCCCCATTCTTCGGTATACATGGCTATTCTTATGGTGTTTACTCCCCAGTCGTCGCGGAGGACTTTAAGCGAATCCTTGGTAAGGATATTCGAGAAATCCTCCCACATGATGCCGTGGGTGCTCATTCCTCTTATCTGGAAGATCTTTCCGGAGCTGTTGACGATGTTCGCGCCCTTTACGGAGAGCTTTCCGTTTGAAGCGACAGGAGTAGTCGCCTTGGGAGTTTTCGCGCTCGTTTCGGCTGAAGAGCCTGTATAGGTCTTGCCGCCGGCTTTCTTGAAGCCCTTTACGCGGTATTTATAGGTAGTGTTGAGCTTTAATCCGGTGTTTTTAAAGCTTAAAGTGTTTGCGGAATTTATGCTTTTTATTCCCTTCCACTTTTTAGTCGACGGGTCGTAGCGGTAGATCTTATAGCCGTCAACGCCGCTGAGCTTGTTCCAGCTTAATGTTATGGTATTTCCGGAGGCTGTCGCTTTAAGTCCGGTAAGCTTTGCTATCGTTACCTTTGTGGTTTTGGTATCGACCTGAACGGAGGAGCTTGTGTAAGCCGTTCCGTCAACGGTCATGTAGGATTTTACGCGGTATTTGTATTCTGTCGAGGGAACGAGAGATTTGTTTGTCCATGTAAGAGTCTTTTTTGAAGAAATGTTCTTCACGCCCTTCCATTTTTTAGTTGCCGGGTCGTAGCGATAGATCTTGTAGCCGGTGCAGGTCGCCACCTTGTCCCATTTAAGGGTAACGGAGTCCGCCGAAGCGGAAGCGGTAAGGTTTTTAACGCTTTTCGGAACGATCCTGTAGCTGAGCGTTTTGCTGCCGGAATAATCTCCCTTTCCGGAGATCTTGACTGAAGCCTTGCCTATTTTGGTATTGTTCGAGTAGGTAAGGGTATAGTCGACCCCCTCCGCGAGAGTTTTTTCGCCGTCTGTCACCGTCACCGGGTCGACCTTAGCCTTGCCGTTATAGATCATCGTATCCTTTTGCAGCTTTATGCTGCATTCGGAGATCTTAGCCGACGATGCCGCGCTTACGCTTAACGCCCCTGCCGCCAGCACCGCCGCCGCGAGTACCGAAGCCGCCGCGCTGACGAGCCGTTTGAATTTTATCATATTATACCTCCTTATAAAAATTTATAAAGCTTAAATAAAAATTTATTCAAAATAATTATAACACACATATATTCTATTGTCAAGCTTTTTTTAAGTCCGAACAACGTTCGGACTGCTGCGCCGTCGTACGTTTTTGTTCGGCTTGATATTAAAAGTCTTGATTTTTATTTTGGAATATGCTATAATATAAATATGAAAGGCGGTGAAACGGCAATGACTGCCAAGCAGTTCAATGGATTTATAAGATTTTTGCTTGATAATTTAAAATCTGCAAGAGACGAAAAAGACCCGGATATAAAAGAAAAAAAGTATCAGAAGATAATTGACAATCTTGAAGAGGTTATCGGTGACTAAAACTGCCGGACGAAACGTGAAAGGGTGAAAACCATGAGTACAAGAGAATTTGATCTATTGATATCGCTGATATTGTCTATGCTCAAAAAGGGCGAGACCGATGAGGTCATACGTATACTTAGTGAATTTTGCAATAAAGCTGTGCCCAAAGAGTAAAGCTTTGGGCTTTTTTATTTTACGCAGATTTTACAAAGCAAGCGCAGAGAATTTACAAATGTACGGTATAATAATTGATATGCACAAAAAACATCCGATAGATATTATGGAGGATAAACAATGACTATTTTTTCGGGGCTTACCCTTTTGGGCGGGCTTGCGCTGTTTCTTTACGGAATGAATATGATGAGCGGCAGTCTGGAAAAAATGGCGGGCGGTAAGCTCGAGACTATTTTTGAAAAGCTGACGGCAAATCCGTTGAGATCGGTGCTGCTCGGCGCGGGAGTTACCGCGGCGATACAATCGTCAGCGGCTACTACCGTAATGATAATAGGCTTTGTGAACGCCGGCATCATGAGGCTTCATCAGGCTATCGGCGTTATAATGGGGGCAAATATCGGTACGACCATAACCGCTTGGATACTTTCGCTGTCGGGGCTTGACGGCGACAGCTTTATCGTAAGCCTGCTAAAGCCCACCGCTTTTTCATCGGTGTTCGCGTTTGCGGGAATGCTGCTTATAATGGTATCCAAATCCGACAAAAAGAAAACTCTCGGCAGCATTTTTGTGGGCTTTGCGATACTCATGTACGGCATGAGCATGATGAGCTCCTCGGTCGAACCGCTCAAGGATTCGCCCGCGTTCAAGGAAATGCTGACGCTGTTTAAAAACCCGCTGCTCGGCGTGCTTGCCGGCGCGCTTATAACTGCGGTATTGCAGTCGTCGTCGGTATCTGTCGGAATTTTACAGGCGGTATCTTCGACCGGCGCGCTTAATTTCGGTTCTGCGCTTCCCATTATCCTCGGTCAGAATATCGGCTCATGCGCCACCGCGATAATCAGCTCGTTCGGAACGAGCAAGAGCGCGAAAAGAGTCGCCGCGGTACACCTGAGCTTCAACATAATCGGAACGACGCTGTTTTTGGCAGTCTTTTATATACTAAACGCCGTGTTCAGCTTTTCCTTTATGGACAGCACGGTTAACGAAACGATGATAGCGGTAGTCCATACGGTCTTTAACGTCAGCACAACGCTTATACTGCTGCCGTTTATAAAAGTCCTTGAAAAACTCGCTTACCTCATCGTCAAGGAGGACGACGGCGACAAAAAAAGTATGTCGGCAGACAGCAAGCTGAAGCTTCTCGACGAAAGATTTCTGCGCACTCCGTCAGTCGCGGTGGAGCAGACGAGGGGAGTTATCGCCGGCATGGCGGACGCGGCGCAGCGTTCGGTCGAGCTTGCTATGGAGCTGCTTTTTGAATATGACGAAAACAAAGCGGCGGAGGTGTACGCGCTTGAAAAGCTTGTCGACAAGTACGAGGACGGTCTCGGCACATACCTTGTCAAGCTTTCAAGCGCCGAAATGAACCACAAGGACGCGCAGACGGTCAGCACGCTTCTGCACAACATCAGCGACCTTGAAAGGATCTCCGACCACGCAAGGAACATTGCGCAGGGAGCGCAGGAGCGTTATGAAAAGGATATAGACTTTTCTCCCAAAGCAAAGGACGAGCTGTCGGTAATGTGCAGCGCGGTGCGGGAGGTCTTGAATTACGCCGTAACGGCTATATGCGAGCAGGATCTGTATGCCGCGTATGAGGTCGAACCGCTCGAAGAGGTAGTAGACCAGATAAAAACAAAGCTGAAAAGCCGTCATGTAAAGAGATTGCAGGCGGGCAGGTGTACCATTGAATTAGGCTTCATCTTCACCGATTTCCTCACCTGTCTTGAAAGGATCTCCGACCACTGCTCAAACATAGCCGTCTGTCTGGTCCAGGTAAACGACGACAATTTTGAGACGCATGAGTATCTTAGGACCATAAAGACGAGTGGGGAAGAGTTTGACAGCGAGGTAGAGAAGTTTCAGAAAATGTTCCCGCTGCCCAAGAAAGAGGTTTACTCTTAGGCGTTGGTTTGAGCTGTTAGAAGTTAGAGGTGAGCGTCTGAACCTGCGGTTCAGACCGTAAGAGGTGAGAAATGTATGCTCGTGCTTCGCATATCTATTAGAGGTTAGAGTCTGAACCTACGGTTCAGACCGTGAGAGGTAAGAGGTAAGAGAGCTGTAGGTTCGTGCTTCGCACATCGCTTGATTTAGATACAGGCAACAGCACTAACATAAACCCGAAACGCATAGAGTATCGCAGCGCAGGAGAGAACGCTTTATAAATCAGGATATAGAAAAGACGCGGTCAGCGAGCTTATAAATCCGACAAGCAGAGCGAGCGGCACCGTCTGAGCTGCGCTCAGACCTGCGGCTTCGCGGACTAAAAAAGGAGATGAAGAAGTAATGCCGATCATATATTGCGTAGAGGACGACGGCGGGATAAGAGAGCTTATAAGCTGCGCGCTCAGGTCGGGCGGGTTCGAGGCGCGCGCGTTCGCGATGGCAAAGCCGTTCTATGAAGCGCTCGGGACGCAGATGCCCGCGCTGATACTGCTCGATATAATGCTTCCCGGCGAGGACGGACTTTCTATTCTTTCAAAATTAAAATCGGACGCGAGATATAAGGATATACCCGTAATAATGCTTACCGCAAAATCAAGCGAGACGGATAAGGTCTCGGGTCTTGAAGCGGGCGCGGACGACTATATAACCAAACCGTTCGGCGTTATGGAAATGCTCTCGCGCATAAAGGCTGTCCTTAGACGCTCGGCGCGCAGAGACGGCGAAGAGGAGATCATCGCCGTAAGAGAGGTCTCCCTCGACGCTTCAAAACGCATAGTTACCGTAAACGGAAAAGAGATCTCCCTTACCTACCGCGAATTTGAACTGCTTATGTACCTTATGAAGCATGAATCTATCGCCGTCAGCCGCGATAAGCTTATGGAACGGGTCTGGGGATATGAGTTTGCGGGAGAAACGCGGACGGTCGATATGCACGTTAAATCTATCCGGCAAAAGCTTGAAGCCGCCGGCTGCACCTACCTTATAAAAACGGTGCGCGGCGTGGGTTATAAAATTTAACTATGAAAAAGAAGTTTTTTTTAACGGCTGTCGCTACGGCGGGGATCGCTATGCTCCTGCTTTGTATATCCGCCCTCGCTGTCTGCAGATCCACCGCGTCCGGCGCGCTTGGCTTCAGCTCCGCCGCCCTGATCCTGATATTATCCGCCGCCGTGATATTAGTCGCTGCGGCTTTGGTATCTCTAAAGCTCTCGGAGGAGCTTATGAAGCCGGTCTACCGTCTCGTAAGGCGCTTCAAAGCTTCCGGAGAGGACAGCGCAAACAATGCGGCGGCGTCCGTTTACGAGGAGCTTGAACCGGTCGCCGAGGGCGCGGATAAGCTGCTCGATGAAACGCACAGGATAGTCGGCAGACTTAAAAAGGAAAAGGAAAAATTCTCGCTTATTACCGAAAATATGGCGGAGGGCATGATACTGCTCGACTCCGATAAAACGGTGCTGTCGGTAAACCGCACCGCGCTCCAGCTTTTCGACCCCTCTTACGATACCTCCTCAAAGCTGAAAATAGACGAATTTACCAATGATACCCGCCTGCTCGATATTATTGCGGGGGTGGACAATGCAAATTCATCGAGGGGTATAATGAAGATCGGCGAACAGTATTGGAGAGTTTTCGTAAACAAAGCCGAATATGCGGGGAAATACAGCGTGGTAATTATACTTGCCAACGCTACCGAGACTATAAAAAGCGAGGAGATACGCAGAGAATTCAGCGCGAACGTTTCTCACGAGCTGAAAACTCCGCTGACTACTATCCGCGGCTTCGGAGAAATGATGGAAAACGGCATTATAAGCGATGAAGCGGAGGTAAGAAAATACGGCGGAACTATTTTCCGCGAGGCAACGCGCCTGCTTACGCTTATCAACGATATAATCAGACTTTCGGAGGTAGAGGAGGAAAGCGAATCCGCGCTTAACGACACGGTGGATCTGCTTGAAGCGGCGCGCGACTGCGAGGAAATTTTGCAGACAAAGGCCGCCGACCATGAGGTCACGGTGGAGATAAGCGGAAACAGCGTTTCGGTGCGCGGCAGCAGGACTTATCTTACCGAGCTTCTGCTAAATCTTATGGATAATTCCGTGAAATACAACCGTCCCGGCGGAGTGGTGAGGGTCGAGATAAAGGGTGACGATGAAAACGCTTATATCACCGTCAGCGACAGCGGCATCGGCATAAGCGAGGCGGACAAGGAACGCGTTTTCGAGCGGTTCTACAGAGTCGACAAAAGCCGTTCAAAGGAGACCGGCGGCACCGGTCTCGGACTTTCGATAGTAAAGCATATCGTGGGACTTCACGGTGGAAAATTAAGCGTTTCCAGCAAGCTCGGAGAGGGAACGCGCATAAGCGTAACGCTTCCTAAAAATAATTTCGGCGGAGAGAATGAAAATGACTGACGATATTGCGGATATTTTGCGCGCGGCAAGAAAAAAACGCGGACTTACCCAAAAACAGGCGGCAGCCCTCGCGGGGCTTACTCAGCCGCAGCTTTCAATGATAGAAAACGGCGTGCGTTCGGTCTCGGCAAAGACCGCGCGGGAGCTTTGCAGGATATATCAAATGGACGCGGACGTTTTTAACAATATTTTTTCGCTTGACGAGGGAAATCTCGCTTCTCTTGCGGTCGCCTGCCTTAAAACGCTTGCGGAAAAAAGCGGAGAGGACCGCATTATTCAAAGTACGGAAATTTACGTCGCGCTTACGGCGTATATCTATATAAGAGAGCTGTATCTTGCAAACCCGTATAATACCGATAAGATATTTAAGCTTGACGCGCAGGATATAAAACGGATAAAAACGGCGATCTTTTCCGAGCCGCAGAAAACGGCGGCGAAGCTTAACGCCTCAAATACGGCGAAGGCTAAAAACATAGAACCGACCGACGAACAGGCTCCGGAATTTTTAAATATGATACGGCTTTGCGAAACGGCGGCGAAAAAGTATATCGCAGATCTGCTAAAGATCTATGAAACAGAAAATAAATGAAAGGAAGATGCTTTATGAATTTTAACAAGCTCACGACAAAATCGGCGGAAGCAATACAGCAGGCGCAGTCTATCGCCGCCGAATATTCCAACCACGCGATAGACCAGCAGCAGCTTCTTCTTGCGCTGATAAGGCAGGAGCAGGGACTTATACCGGAGCTGCTCACGGCGATGAACACGGACGTAAAAGGCTTTGAGAGCAGTCTTGCAGACGAGGTCGCAAAGCTGCCGAAAACGTCTAATCCCGTTTCGCCCGATTCGGTTTATGTCACAAACGAGCTTAACGGCGCGCTTGCCGAAGCGGAAAATATCGCCGAGAGAATGAAGGACAGCTATGTGTCGGTGGAGCATTTGTTTCTGGCTCTGCTCGAGCAGCCCAACTCGGCTTTAAAGGAGCTTTTCAAGCGTTATTCGATAGACAACAAGAAAACGCTCGAAGCGCTTAAAAATATCCGCGGAAATCAGCAGGTGACCTCCCAAGACCCTGAGGACACCTATAACGTGCTTAAAAAATACGGTCAGGAGCTGGTAAGTCTTGCAAGAGCCAACAAGCTCGACCCGGTCATCGGCAGAGACGACGAGATAAGAAACGTTATCAGGATACTTTCCCGCAAGACCAAAAACAATCCGGTGCTT
>CANQCJ010000021.1 GCA_947589205.1 uncultured Ruminococcus sp.
GTATTGGGGTCGCTCAGGGCGGACGAGAGCGCGCTCATGATGTCGTCCATTTGTACACACCTTCTTTTAAATTATTTTTTCATGAATTTACTTAGCAAAGCCGAAGCGTTCGGGTCGTTCAAAAGCCTTTGCAAAAGCGCAGGGTCGCTCATTACTTTTCTCAGATCGGGGTTTTTGGTCATGGCTTTTTCTAATTCCCCGCTTTCAAGCTTTCGCTTAAGCTCGCTCTCGGAACAGCCCATTTTTTTTGCCGCCGCAGAGAGCAGCTTGTCAAATACGGCGGGATTTAAATTTTTGTTCAAATTATTCGTCATAAAAATTTCTCCTTTATTTGAAAAAAAGTTGTATATTTTTGAAACAAAATATGATATGATTGATTATATACATACGCTTTTGGTTTTGCAAGGATCGGAGGTTTTGATCTGAATGCGGCTGGTCGTTTTTTCTGACACACACGGAAATTTTACCGCTGCACGCGAGATCATTGAACGTAACCCGGAGGTCTATACGTTCATTTTTCTCGGCGACGGCGAACGCGATATAGATAAGCTCAGGATAATTTATCCCGAAAAAATGATACTTAACGTTGCGGGCAACTGCGATTTCAGCTCCTTTACGCCCAACAGCGATATCTACAACGCCGGAAAGGTCAAGGTGTTCTTTACTCACGGACACCGCTTCGGCGTTAAATACGGCGTTGACAAGATACTCGCTAAGGCTAAGGAGGTCGGCGCAAGCGTCGCTCTGTTCGGGCATACTCATGAGAGATATTATTCCTACATCGACGGGGTGCATTTGCTTAACCCCGGAAGCGCCGCCTGCCCGCGCGACGGAAAACGCTCCTCCTACGCTTATGTCGATATTACCCCCAACGGGATAATGTGCAGCCATGTGGAGCTTTCTTAACTATTATATGCCGATAGGTTTGAAAACTTGAAGCTTTCAACTTGTGGAATTTATACAAAATTTATGTTAAAAATTTATTAAATAAAGCATTGAAAAAATGCTTTATTTGTGTTATAATATTATTGATATTTCTACCCGGAAAGGAAAGATAATTTTATGGAAAACCGTGAACAGATGATAGATTCGCCGAAGAACAACAGGATAAAGATCGGCATTATCCCCGGTCATTTCGCGACCAATCACTCGCACGTTAATTATTATGTCGATCTTACCGCCATAAAGACGGGGCATAAAATGGCTAAGGAGGCAGCAAAACAGCTCGCTATGGGCTATGTGAGCACCAATATAGATACCATTATCTGCCTCGAGGGCACGGAGATGCTGGGCGCGTTTTTGGCGGAGAGCCTGTCGGAGAACGGCATAAACAAGGGCTCGGATATTACCGTTGTAACGCCGGAGCTTAATATGAACAATCAGATGATCTTCCGCGATAATACGCAGAAGAAGATCTGGGGCAAGCAGGTGCTGCTGCTTATCGCTTCGGCTTCGACCGGTAAAAGTATAAACCGCGCGGTCGATTGTCTTAAATATTACAACGGTGAGCTTGCCGCCATCGGGGCTATCTTCTCCGCGATAAAGACCTCCGGAGGTATCGACGTTCACGCGATATTTACCGCCGAGGATCTGCCGCGCTATGAGACCTACTCGTCCGCCGAGTGTCCGATGTGCGCGAGCAAGCAGAAGATCGACGCTATCGTCAACAGCTTCGGATATTCTAAAATTTAAAGCTTTTTGCGGCTGTCATGCGTTTTGCATGGCAGCTTTTTTTATGCCAAAAAAATCCCCCGTGCGAACACGGGGGACGAAACTTTTTTAGTTTTTACTGTTAGATATTTACTGTACTAATATTAGTCAGCAGCGTGGCTTCCGTCGACCTTCCAGTAGTCGGTATCAGTAACGGCTGTAGGAGCCTTGGAATTCTGCCAGTTCTCCCAAGAGATAGCGTCAGGATACTGACCTACCATCTCGTCGTCGGGAGTCTTAGCCCAGTGAACAACTACGGAATTAGCTTCGCCGTTGATCTTGTGAGAAGATACGTTAACGCAGCCGGACTCGTCGCCGTTAGAAGCGAGAGCAGAAGCTATAGCCTTGAGACCTGCTTGAGTAGATGCAGAGTACTGATTGGGGTTAGAGCAGTCGATGTAAGATACCGCAGCCAGAGAAGCGATAGACGAAGCAGGACCATGACCCTTTGTTTCCTGATCAGCTACATACTCGGTAGCAGCGTTGTAAGCGGTCTTGGCGTTTGAGTTTGCGGTCTTAAGTCTGGACTTCTTAACATAGTTAAGCATTGAAGGAACAAGAATAGCTGCCAGAACGCCGATTATGGCAATAACTACTACAAGTTCAACCAGAGTAAAACCTTTCTGTGACTTCTTCATAGAAAAATCCCTCCATAAAAAATTTTAAAATTTATAAAGCACCGCGTTAAAGCGGATAACTTTTCCATTTAGGGTCTCGCTGTAATTATATTATATAGCGTTGTGTCGGATTTGTCAATAACTTTTAGCAAACTTTTTTAAATTTTGTATGGTTGCACAAAACTTATATAAAGATTTAGATATTTTAACTATTCGTTGTTTGTTAATAACTTTATCCGTGTTTTTAAGCTTCTTTGCTAAAACTATTATAACGCGTTAAAAACGCTTTGTCAATAGGTATTTTATATTTTTGTCATAATGAACAATAATTGCTTAACAAACTTAACAAAATATTGCATTTTCCATCATCGGCTTTTTTGCATAAAAACGCGCTTGACAAAGGCTTTCAACGGTGGTATAATATAAATAGTATAGGAAAAAAGGAGCTTTTTAACATGAGGTATCTATCGCTGACGGCGATAACTGCCGCGGCGGTCCTGTTGAGCGGCTGTTCGGGAATGAATTTTTCGATAGACGATCTTCTCGCCGCCCCGAAGCTCACCGAGGAGCAGACGCAGATACACGAAGCTCTTATCTCCGCAGTCGGCAGGGGGATAACCCTGAAATATCCGAGGAACGGTACGAACCGTTCGGCGTATGTGGTAGCCGATTTTGACGATGAGCCGACAGAGGAGGCGCTGGTGTTCTATGAGTATTCCTCCGCGGAAAACGACGGTATACGGGTAAACCTGCTCGATAAAAACGCTGACGGCGATTGGTACTCGGTAAAGGAGCTTGCCGGCGCGGGCACGGAGATAGACCAGGTGATAATCTCGCCTATGGGTCACGCCGGAGAAATGGATATCCTCGTCGGCTATCAGAACCCTGCGGGGGAGAATAATCTTGAGATATACACATATTCGTCGGACGGCTTTGTGCGCATAGGCACGGACAGCTATTCGCTTCTTGAAGCGATAGACATAAACAGCGACGGCTCGGACGAGCTTATAACGGTGCAAAGGACAGCCGATGCGGAAACGGGAATAATAAGCTCGCGGGCGTATCTGCTGACAGTTTCGGATAATGAGATAACCAAGGACGACGGAATAGATCTCTGCGACGATGTGCAGAGCTTTGTGCGCGCCTACAGCGGAAGGCTTTCGGGCGGCGACCCGGCGGTATATATAGACGAGCTTGACAGCGGCGGAATGCTGCGGACGGAGATAATCTTCTACCGCTATTCCGGCTTGCAGGATCCGGTGAGGCAGCGTTATGAAAAAATGCTGCCGCTGTGTACGCGGCCTGCGGGGTATTTCTGCGCGGATATAGACGGCGACGGAGTGTACGAGATCCCCTCGACCAAGCCGATGTTAGGCTATGAAAACGCGGTAGCAGAGGAACAGCTTTACCGCACGACGTGGAGCGAATACCGTGATTTCTACGAGCTTGCGCCGAAGCTTTCGGGGTATTACAACGTAACGGAGGGCTATATGATGAGCTTCCCCTCCCGCTGGAACGACGATGTAACGGTAAAGCCCGACCCGGAAACGCTCGAGACGGTCTTTTATAAATACGCGGGAGACATAAACGCGCAGATGACCGAGCTTATGAGAATAAAGACGGTCACGAAAAACGAGTCGGAGGAATTTCTTCACGACGGATACAGTCTGATAGCGTCGCGCGGACAGATAGACTATCTTGTAAAGCTCCCGACAAATATGCGCGAACAGATGATACTTACCTTTGACGAGGTGCAGAATAATTTTTATCCGTTAAGTTACTAAACAGCAAAAGGAAGGTCAAGATAGGAAATGAATAAGAAAGTGCTTGTATGCGAGGACGAGGAGTCCATTCGTGATTTCGTAGTAATAAATCTTAAAAGAAGCGGTTATGACGTAGTAGACGTAGACTGCGGCGAGGAAGCGATCAAAGCGTTTGAAAACGAGGAGAACGGTTTTGACGTCGCGCTTCTCGACATAATGATGCCGGGGATAGACGGTATGCAGGTATGTAAAAGGTTCCGCGAAAAGAGCGAAACTATGGGTATAATAATGCTGTCCGCCAAATCGCAGGAAATGGACAAGATCTCATCGCTGATGATGGGCGCGGACGATTATATTACAAAGCCGTTTTCCATTTCCGAGCTGATAGCGCGCGTAGACGCGGTATGCCGCAGGGTAAGCATGGTGCATTCAAAGAGCGAAACGTCCTCCGTCATAACGAGCGGACCGTTCACGTTAAATCTCAAAAGCCGCACGGTTTTCAAAAACGGCGCGCAGATAGACTTGACGCAGGTAGAATACCAGATAATGGAATATTTTTTCAAAAATCAGAACACCGCTCTCGACAGGAGCAGTATATTAAATCACATCTGGGGCGAAAGCTATTACGGCGACGACAAGATCGTTGACGTCAACATACGCAGAATAAGAATGAAGATCGAGGACGAGCCGTCAAATCCGCGTTATATCCTCACGATCTGGGGATTCGGATATAAGTGGGCGATGGGCGGCTGACAGACCTTTTTTTAAGAAAGGAGACGGCGCATTATGAAAGAATTTACCTACACGATAAGAGACGAGCTGGGACTTCACGCGAGAGCGGCGGGCGAGCTTGTCAAAAAGGCGAAGAGCTTCAAGAGCAGCATCAAGCTTGAAAAGGACGGCAGGACAGCCTCGGCGACCGGAATGTTTGCGATAATGGGTCTGTGCGTCAAGCAGCACGACACCGTAACGGTGAAGGTCTCCGGAGAGGACGAGGACAACGCCGCGAGATCTCTCGAAGAATTTTTTGCCGCCAATCTCTGAATAGAAATTTTTTCCGCGCAGCGTTTTTCAGATCCGCTGCGCGGATATTTTTTTATCGTAAAAACGCCCCGACCCGCTTCGGCATCTTATACAAAACGCCTTAGCGGGTCGGAACGCTATAATTTATAAGTGGGATGGGCTTGGTTTGAGCGAAGCTCAGCGTCTAAGCGGAGCACAGCGTCTAAGCGGAGCACAGCGTCTAAGCGGAGCTTAGACTTGAAGTTTTGCTTTTAGGTCTAAGACCTCAATTTCGCTGCGCGAAACCGCAAAGCTTTCGGTCTTTTTGTCTGAACTTGCTCAATGTTTAGTTTTGCTCAGACTTGGGAGCTTCATTGTTTAAGCTGTTTAAGCTGTGAAGCTCCTTATTCTGTCTGAGCTGCCGGAGGTCAGTTGAAATGTATCCTGTTAATCATGCTTCGTCCTGCAGCGCGTCATAGCCCTGCGCGCCGGTGCGAACTCTTACTACGTCCTCAACGTCATAGATGAATATCTTTCCGTCGCCGACGTTGCCGGTATAGAGAGTTTTTCTTGCGGTGTTCACTACCGTGTCTACCGGTATCTTGCTTACGACTATTTCCGCTTTTATCTTAGGATGAAGCTTCGGGGTTATCTTAGCTCCTCTGTAGTAATGGGTCTGACGCTTCAGCGCGCCGCAGCCCTGAACGTTGGTGACGGTGATACCCGTAATGTCGATAGCCTCCATGGCGGAGATAAAGTCTCCGAGTTTTTCCTCTCTGAATATCGCCACGAGCTTTGTGAGCTTATCCTGATCGTCCTTATTCAAAGCGTAATTCTTAACGGGCACTGCCGTTTCTATATCCTCGAGACCCTTGATCTCCTCGGGATCGTATTCGATAGCTTCATTGAGCATTGCAAATCCGCTGTAAGCGGTAAGCAGACCGTGTTCTGTTATATCAAGACCCTTGATCTCTTCCTCCTTGGAGGCTCTAAGACCGATGGTCTTTTTGATGATGAAGAAGGTCAGCGAGATGGTTACCGTTGTCCAAGCGAGTATTGCAAGAGCGCCTATGCACTGATATGCGAGCTGTCCGAAGCCGCCGCCGTAGAAAACTCCAGTGGTGGTGTCGAAAAGTCCGCAGGCGAGCGTTCCCCAGAGACCGTTGCAGAAGTGAACGGCAACCGCTCCGACGGGGTCGTCAACGTGAAGAACGTTATCGGTGAACCATACGCCGAATACTACGAGCAGACCGGAAACTGCGCCGATAGCGGCCGCACCCGCCGCGTCAACGACGTCGCAGGGGGCGGTGATGGCAACAAGTCCCGCGAGGGAAGCGTTAAGGCACATAGAAACATCGGGTTTGCCGTATTTTATCCATGTAAATATCATACATACGAGTGTAGCTACCGCAGGGGCGATCGTGGTGGTGGTGAGTATATCGGCAAGCTGGCTTGCGGTAGAAGCAGCCGCGCCGTTAAAGCCGTACCATGCGAACCAGAGAATGAATACTCCGAGCGCGCCTATCGTGATAGAATGACCGGGGAAGGCGTTTACCTGAATCACCTTGCCGTCCTTGTCTCTCTTGTATTTTCCGAGACGAGGACCTAAGATCGCCGCGCCTATAAGTGCGGAGAGACCGCCGACCATGTGTATCAGCGCGCTTCCCGCAAAGTCGTGAAAGACTGTGCCGAAGCGTTCCTGAGTGAGCCAGCCGCCGCCCCATGCCCAGTGGGCTTCTATCGGGTAGATGACTGCCGAGATGACTGCCGAATATACGCAGTAGGAAAGAAATTTGGTTCTTTCCGCCATAGCTCCCGAAACGATAGTCGCCGTTGTCGCACAAAAGACGAGGTTGAAGAAAAACGCGAATGTATCCGTTCCGGCAAAATCGGTGAAGATAGACGCTGTCGGCTTGCCGATAAAGCCGCCTATATCCGTGCCGTAGATGAGTCCGAAGCCGAGCGGCAGGAACACCGCCGTACCTATGCAGAAATCCATCAGGTTTTTCATGATGATGTTTCCTGCGTTCTTAGCGCGGGTAAAGCCCGCCTCGACCATTGCAAATCCGCACTGCATGAAGAAAACAAGCATTGCGCCGACAAGATACCAGACGCCGTGAGAACCGATAAGCTCATTCATAACGTCGGTTACCGTTAAGTCGTTCATAAGATCATATCCCTTCCAAAAGAAAATCCAATAAAAAACGTGCGCCCTCCGCTTTTTTAAGCTTAGCATCAAGACTAAGCCTTTTAAGCGTAGAGCGCACATCCTTGTGCCGTATCAAATTATTGATCAGGTGTAGAAAAGTATCTGCGAATAGGTCGGATACGGCCAGTATTTTTCGCCGCAGAGCGCTTCCATCTGATCTGCGGGAGCGCGAAGCTCTCCCATTTTTTCAAGTATCACATCGTGATAATATCTCGCCTGCTCCTCGGTAGTCTTGAGATCTCCCGCCTTGGCTTCCGCCTCCTCGAGTGCGCCCAACGCCTTGTAGGTCGCGGCTGCGAGGGAAGAAAGCTTGGCGACAAGCTCTTTTTCAACGGTGAGATCCGCGCCGAGCGCGCCCGCCGTCGAAGCGGTCTCGCTGAGATCCTTTACATAGGACATGACTGCGGGGAGAATATCCTTTTTAGCCATATCTATCATCGTTCTCGCTTCGATGTTGACGATCTTGACATATTCCTCAAGCAGTATCTCAACTCTCGATTCAAGCTCTACCTTGGTGTAAACGCCGTGCTTTGAAAGCACCTCGACGTTTTTATCCGCAAGATAAACAGGCACTGCATCGGGCGTGGAGCGCAGATTGAGAAGTCCTCTCTTTTCCGCCTCCTCGGGCCACTCGTCGGAATAGCCGTTGCCGTTGAAGATTATGTTCTTGTTCTCGGAAATAGTTTCTTTGATAAGCGAATCGAGCGCGGCGTGGAAATTGTCCGCCTTGGAAAGCTTATCGTAGAACTGATCGAGCACCTCGGCTACGATGGTGTTGAGTATCGTCATAGGACCTGCGCAGGAAAGCTTTGAACCGGGCATTCTGAATTCAAACTTGTTTCCGGTGAAGGCGAACGGGGAGGTCCTGTTTCTGTCGGTGGTGTCCTTGGGGAAGGTCGGCAGAACGTCGACGCCTATAGCCATCTGAGCCTTTTCCTTGCCCTCGTACTTGTGACCCTCCGCAAGAGAATCGAGTATCTCGGTAAGCTCATCGCCCAAGAAGATAGAGATTATCGCGGGAGGAGCTTCGTTCGCGCCGAGACGGTGGTCGTTTCCGGCGGAAGCTACCGACGCGCGCAGCAGATCCTGATAATCGTTGACCGCCTTGATAACGGCTACGAGGAAGGTGAGGAACTGTGCGTTTTCGGCGGGAGTCGTGCCGGGGTCGAGCAGGTTTACGCCGGTGTTGGTGGAAATTGACCAGTTGTTATGCTTGCCCGAACCGTTGACGCCCGCGAACGGCTTTTCGTGAAGCAGGCACTTGAAGCCGTGCTTTCTCGCCGTTCTTTTCATGATCTCCATGGTGAGCTGGTTGTGGTCGGTGGCGATGTTGGTGGTATTGAAGATAGGAGCAAGCTCATGCTGAGAGGGCGCGACCTCGTTGTGTTTTGTTTTGGCGCAGATGCCGAGTCTCCAGAGCTGCTCGTCGAGATCCTCCATATAGGCGTTTACTCTTGTCTTGATAGTGCCGAAATAGTGATCCTCAAGCTCCTGTCCCTTGGGCGCGGGAGCGCCGAAGAGCGTTCTTCCGGTAAGGATTATATCCTTTCTCTTTGCCGCCATCGGTCTGTCGATAAGGAAGTATTCCTGCTCGGGTCCTACGTTGGCGGTAACTCTTGTTACATCGTCGCAGCCGAAGAGCTTTAACAGTCTTACAGCGGATCTGTCGAGAGCCTCCATTGAACGCAGGAGCGGAGTTTTCTTGTCGAGAGCTTCTCCGGTATAAGAACAGAAGGCGGTGGGTATGCAAAGGCTCTTGCCTTTTATGAACGCATAGGAGGTCGGATCCCATGCGGTATAGCCGCGTGCTTCAAAGGTCGCGCGCAGACCGCCGGAGGGGAACGATGAAGCGTCGGGTTCGCCCTTTATAAGCTCCTTGCCCGAAAATTCCATAATGACCTTGCCGTCGCCTACGGGTGAGATAAAGCTGTCGTGCTTTTCGGCAGTTATTCCGGTCATCGGCTGGAACCAGTGAGTATAATGCGTGCAGCCCTTTTCTACCGCCCAGTCCTTCATTGCCGCGGCAACAACGTTAGCAACGTCGATATCGAGCGGCTTGCCCGACTGGATCGTCTTTTTCAACGATTTGTAAATAGACTTCGGAAGCCGCTGCTGCATGACTGTTTCATCAAACACATCGGTTCCGAAAATTTCGGGGATATTCATAGTAAAATTCCTCCTGTTAAAGTTATAAATAAAAAAAGGCACTGCGGACGTAGATTCATCGTCCACAGCGCCATTGCTGTTTACAATTACAGTATACACTAAAAAAAGCTTTCTGTCAAGAGTTTTTTCTCAATTTTTAAAATTTCGGCTGTTTTAACAAACTCTAAGCCCGGCTTAAAGAGCTTTTGTGCAAGTTTATTTGCGTTAAAAGCTTTTATAATCTCAGGTTCATATTTATGAAATATTCAGAGCCTGCGCTTGCTATACGACAAATCCGCGCTCCGCCATAGAATGCAGATCCGTTCCGTCGTACAGATAGTGATCCTGATAAGCTATGCCGTGTTCATACGCAAAAGCGGAGAATTTGTCTATGATCCCGTTATGTATCATCTGCGGCAGGGAAAAAGGGTCGTTATCATAATAGACGGTCGCTATTTCTTTGGTCTCAGCAGCGTCTATGGAATCTATAAGCGTAAGGATATTTCCCTCAAACGGCTGTTTTATCAGCTTTACGGGAACGTTGGGCTTATTAAACACACACAAAACTATCAGCGAGCCCTTGTCGGGATCATCGAGCGTTTCTTGCAGATAATTGCAGACGGAATAAAAATTTGAAATATCCAGCCCTATGCCGAGAGCTTCTTCGAGCGATAAAAAATCCGGCAGCGCGCCCAATAATTTAAGAAAAGCAGATGAGCTTTCATTTATGCCGCGGACGCCGCAAAGCTTGTCCGTATCGGCCTTTACGATTCCGAGAGAATTTTTGCAGCGGCTGACGAGACGGTGAGCGGTCTCGTTGGTGTTCATTCTTTTGCAGCAGCAAAAAAGAACCATTTCTATAATTTCATGTTCGCTGAAATTTTCAAACGTCCCTCCGCCGGCTTGCAGGCGCTTTCTCATGCGCTGCCTATGCCCTTTATGCAGGTCGGCGTTGTTGGGCATATGGGATCGTCTCCTTTCTTAGGAAAAAGTATTCAAAAGAATAATTTATGATCCAAAATGTCTTTCAGCCTGCCGCGTGAATAGATAAAATTCGCCGTAAGCTCAAAGCCGTATTCGATCATCATTCTTGAAACGGACAAAGCTGTTTCTATATCGTTTTGGGAGGGTCTCAGCGTCCCGTCGGGGTGGTTGTGGACGAGCGCGAATTTTTTGCAGCGTCTGTCGGAGAAAAGCAGATC
The DNA here is from genome assembly GCA_947589205.1 of uncultured Ruminococcus sp. Lineage (GTDB taxonomy): Bacteria > Bacillota > Clostridia > Oscillospirales > Ruminococcaceae > YE71. The sequence continues at coordinate 10,649 of CANQCJ010000021.1, forward strand.
CTTCAGTCTGCTTACGCTTATATCGAGTCGGTCTCTTTCGCCCTCGCAGACAAAATGGATATCGAGCAGTTTTCCGTTTTCATCGAGCGGGATAACGTAAAGCCGTTCTCTTTGCTGGGCAAAATAGACGGCTCTTATATAATTTGTCAGTCCTCGGATATCGCTGATGTTTTCGGGCATCGGCGCGTTAAGGACGTAAAGGTGCCGCAGAAAGGCGGTATAAATTTTAAGGTTCTCCGCCTCGGGTCGGGTCAGCAGCTCCTTTGAACAAAGCTGAGGTATATCGGCGGAAAGAATGCTTCCGATACTGCCGAACTTAGACAAAAGAAGCCGAGCAGTACTCTTGGTTTTCTCATTGTCTCCCATATAAGGCGACAAGAGCATATAGAGCACTTCCTCGGCGGTAAAAGCTTCAAGTGAAAAATTTTCGGTTTTAAAGCGTTTAAAAAGCAGGGACTTTGAAAGATCTTGATTTTCTGCATCTTCCATACCGACCACTCCAACGCAGATGATTTCGTCAAAAATTTCCGCCGCCGTTCGTTTCGGCAAGCGCGAAAGCTTCTTTTTGACGTTTCTATTGTAGCATTTGTTTCGGAAAATGTCAAGAGGTTTTGATATATTTTTACGATGATTTAATATTTTATTTAGAAATTATCTTGACTGTGGTCCGGATAAGCAGCATAGGTTAAATTTCCGTCAGCGCGCGCTGACACCAATTGAACAACATTGGAAATACGCTGTCGAGATCATAGCTGTTGTTTTGTACGGAGATACTCAGCTGCAAAATATTCCTATCCTCATCATTTAAATTTTCAAGAAGCCGCTGTTTTGTTTGTATAAATCTGCCGCTTTTTATATAGTACAAATGCTGCATTATATAAAATACCGATTTGCAGGTCATAGGCAGCTTTGAAATATTATATTCCGTGTCAGAGTGTATGTATCGGCGGCAAATTTCGTGATAAAAATTATTTATGCTTAATTTTATATAGTTTCGTTCATCTTCCTCGGTATATGGCGGAACAAGCTCCTTTAGTTTTCCGAAGAGATCCTTTGTGGTATGCAGCAAATGACACACCTCTAACGGATTCCAATGCTTTAGATCGGTCTTACTGCAAATAAAGCCGCAGGACTTATCAAAATCTCCCACCGAAATAAGCGTTTCCCGATATGTATTAAGATCCTCAGCCGAAAGACTGTCGATAACTGCCATAATATCTATGTCGCTGTTCTCATTCGCTTCACCGCGAAGATAACTGCCTTGAAGCCCTACATAAATAAGTCTTTCTCCGAATACGGCTTTTAATTTTTCTGTTAAATTTTCAATATACTCATCTATTCTAAACATTCGGGATCTCCTATTTCTTCATTTCCGAGATACCTTGCGTATTCCTTTCCTTCGTAAAAATTCATGATCGCCCGGCGAAGCTTTGAAGGATAAAGCGGAAGTCTGTTCAATTCCGACACCTTCAGCCAGCCGATACCGACTTGATCTGTGTCGCTGTGAAGCTCATAATTTAAAGCTTTTCCAATGTACTCGCATAAAAAAACGAGGTCGACTCTATGAAAATCCTCGCCGTGAACGCCCTCTATGGCAAACAGCATATCCTGACATTTAACATCTATGCCCGCTTCTTCTCTTACCTCACGTTCAACTGCTTCCGGCAGTGTTTCCTCGCTGTCCTGACCGCCGCCGGGCAGAATATACCATTCTTCTTTGCCGTCGTTAAGCCTTACCGCAAGGATCCTTCCGTCTTGAATAACGACCGCTTTTGCAGACGTCCTTATCTGTCTTGACATATTTTCCTCCTTTAAACCTGCAGCTGTTGTTTTTTGCTATACAATTATACCACAACACACCCCGAAGGTCAACAAAAGACCCTGCAAACAGCTTCGCAGGATCTTTTGAAAATTTCTAATTTACTTCCCGGTCTTATCCCGATCCGAGGAAATAAGCTCAACGTCCACGGTCGGCTTGTTTTCCTTTTCAACGCCGTCGTCTATGGCGGGCAGAGTGATAAGCACCGTCGTGCCTACGCCCTCCTCGCTGTTTATCGTGAGCGTGCCGTTGTGGCGGGTTATTATCTCGTTGGCAACGGCGAGACCTATTCCCGAACCGCGGCGGGTGTGGTTGGCTTTGAAGAATTTTGTTTTTACCTTCGGCAAGTCCTCTTTGGAAATGCCTATGCCGGTGTCCGAAACAAGTATGCAGATATCGCCGTTTTCCTCATAGGCTTCTACAGAGACCGTTCCGCCCTTGTCGGAATATTTTATAGCGTTGTCCACAATATTTATAAACACCTGACGCAGACGGTTTTTGTCGCCGTAAACAAACGGCAGCATTGTCGGCTCATAGTAATCGAGAGTTATCCCGAGAGCGCGGGCGCGTTCCTGATATATGAGCACCGTTTCGCCAAGCTCTGCGAGGATATCTATCGTGTCCATGATAAGCGTCAGCCGATTGTCCTGAATGCGCGAGAAATCGAGCAGCTCCTCGACCATCTGCGAAAGTCTCTCGGTCTCGCTCGTGATTACCCGCATACCCTTTTTAAAGGTCTCCGGATCGTCGATAGCGGTCAGCGTCTCGCTCCAGCCCTTTATCGCGGTGAGGGGCGTCCGCAGCTCGTGAGATACCGAGGAGATAAATTCGTTTTTCATCGACTCGGTATTTGAAAGCTCCTGCGCCATATAGTTTATCGAATCGCAAAGATCGCCAAGCTCATCGTCGCCGGTCTTTTCTATCCTCTCGCTGAAATCGCCCTTAGCGATCTTTCTTGCGATCTCGCCTATCCTTATGACCGGATAAACGATAGAACGCACGAAAAATCTTCCCGAGAAGTAGATTATCACTATCATAATAAGAAAGATCATCGACATACCCGCGATGAGCAGGAAGATCTGATGATCTATGTTTTTCATTGACGACACCATTCGCAAAGCCTTGTATTCGCAGCCGCTCAATGATATCATCGAGGTGACGGCTATGACCTTTTCACCGCCGGGCATATCGAATATCGCGTATGCCGTACCGTTTTCGGCAGACTGCGCCTGCTTGTAATCGTCAAAGCCCATGTTTTCCGACGGCGAAAATCCCGACGAGGTTATATCCACCCTGTCGTCCGCGCTTATCGCCATAAGCTCCACCTTTTCCTTATCCTCGTAGCCCTCGACGAGCGAGCGTATCTGCGAGGTATAATTTACGGTGTTGTTGTCCGACGAAACGAGCGCGCCGGTCACGATGTTCATTCGCGAAATAAGATACTGCCTTGCCGAGCTGTAATAATAATTTTTTATCATAGCTCCGAGCAGTATCCCGACGACGAGCAGCGCGGCTATAACGACCGCAAGGTTGTTTCTTTGCCAATGGGTGAGTATACTGCGCCGCCCGAAACGGTTCTTGCTGCCGTCAGCGTTCATCTCGGCGGTCAGTTCACTTTTCTTAGACAAAATAATATCATTCCTTAAATTTGTTAGATCATGCTTTGATTATATCACAGCAATTTAAATATGTCAAGATGTTTATTGACGGTTTGCAAAAACCGTTTTTGTTAAAAAACAGTTTTTGTAAAAAAACCGTTATCTTCCGCTGCGGTAAAAGGCTCCGCTTGCAAGAGCGAATACCATCGGTATAACGGCATACCCCGCGTTTACTCCACCGTCATTATAAAGCACATATCCCGCGCCTGCAAATGTCAGCAGCGTGAATATTATACATAATACCAAAGCCGCTTTTTTCATGATGCTGCCTCCTCGGTCTCTTTGTTCTCTATAGCTTCCGCATTTGCGGAAAATCACTTACACAATTATTATACCACAGTATCCGCGATAAGTCAATAACAGCAAAAAAATATCTGCCGGCAAGCCGCCCGCAGACATTTTATAATAATTCAATTTTCCTTTGTCAGTACCTTCTTCTGCCAGCTTTTTTTGCCGCATTTGGGGCATTTCATGTAGCGCGTTGTATTAATGTGCATAGCAAAAGATGTTTTCAATAAAGAGGACGGCTTATAAACATGACCGCATTCCTCACACTTGTAATACCCCGTTTTCACCTCGATGCCAAGCCCTATAAGGGCTGCCGCCACGACTAATAGGCAGCCCAACACTATCAAAACTGCGGCAAGCGGGTCGCCTTCGCCGTTTTTCACGGCAATTATCACACCTGCTATCGTCATGATAAGACTTGCGGCTATACCGATAACTACAATATAGACCTCTGTACGCAGAAGCCTTTTCGCATAGTTCTCATTTTCTGTTCTCAAATTAAGAATAAGCTCCTCTGATTTTGAATTATAGCTTTCCATATCAATATGCTCGCCCGACAGGAGTTCGTTGACATTGATCTTCAAAAGACCGCATAATTCCAACATATCCCGGAATCCGGCATTGACCTGCCCGTTTCCCATTTTGATACTGCACGGTCGCTGATACCGAGCTTTTCGGCAAGCACGGCTTGGGTCATGCCCTGTTCCTTTCTGCATGACGCTATGAATTTTCCGATTTTGATCTGATCCATATCGGGCGCCTCCTTTCATGCTCCCATTATATCATAAAACAGCTTGCATCAACACGAACCGGAGGTTGATTTTTGCTTACTCTACCAACGGTCGAGCGGGTCAAGCGCCCCTGTAATGATAAACTCCCGCTATACATATCGGTATTTTTAGAGCTATTCAAGCCGTTGGATAAATGCCGTTTTATCCGTGCTGTTATAACCTGCATGACGGTAAAGATCAAGTGTTGCTTTTTCCTTTGACCCGGTAAGCAGCATTATTTTATAGCAATTGTTTTTTTGCGCTATATCCTTTGCATAATTAAGACATTCGGTCGCATACCCTTTTCCGCGGTATTCTATATGTGTAACAACATTTTCAACAAACGCATACGGTCTGATGCTTCTTGTCAGGTTCGGGATAATCACACAAACACAGGAGGAAACGATTTTTCCGTCTATCTCATTGACAATGATATGATGATCTTCGTCCTTGAGAATACTGTCCCAGGTCCTTTTTAAATGCTCCGTCATTTCCGGAACAGACTTCTCATGCAGATGTAAATACAATTGCAGCAATTCGTTCAATTCGTTCTCGGCTATTTCTCTGACCATACTGCACCTCGCCGAATGATCTGCTTCACACGATACATCATTTGTAATCTTTGTGCCTCGTTTGCGGAAAAACCGAATTTTTCATAGAATGGTATTTTATCGGGCATGGCAGATAATTCTACAAAAATATCCGTACCGTTTACGCCGTTGTCATTTATGAATTTCAGCAATTCGGTCATCAGCATTTTTCCTATACCCATATGCTGATATTCCGGTCTTACCGCAACATCCTTGATATAATAGTCTAACCCCATATCGCCGATCATTCTCGCCATAGCTATTATTTTATCTTCGTCATACACAGACACTCTGAATAATGTATTTTTCATAGCAAGCTCGGTCTGCTCCAAGGAAGGAGCTTGTCCCCATACAGTCTCCCATAAAAGAATAAATTCTTTGGCGGTCAATTCATTATATTTTACGGTAAATCCACTCATGCCTATCCCTCCGTTAAATTTTTATTTTCGGTCGGTCTGTCTTGAAAATTATAGCATAATATTCCTTACAAGTCAACAAACCCCCTAAAACGATATCCCGGCGAAAAAGTCGTCCATTTTTTCAAGCAGCATTTTTATTCTCCTTGTTCTTGGTTTGTTTATGGAATTATTATACCATATTATCCTTTGCAAGTCAATAAAAAAGCCTGCAAGCAAAATGCCTGCAGGGAATTTTTTCGGAAAAAATTTTTTCGGGGGGCGGGGCAGAAAATTATTTTTTATTTTTTTGACAGCTCACCGCCAGATCATAATTTGCCTAAGTGTGCTGCCTGTTCGCACGCTGACGAAAATCATCTCGGATATATCCGTAAATATTGTAAGTGCAGTAGCTGCTGACCATCTTTCCGTTTCTGATACAGCCTTCAAGTGTAAATCCGCATTTCTTTAAAACTGCATTTGACGCCATG
>CANQCJ010000022.1 GCA_947589205.1 uncultured Ruminococcus sp.
TCGGCGAGCTTTCGTTAAGCGGAGAGATAAAGCCGGTCAGAGGCGCGCTGCCGATGGCGATAAAAGCGTCAAAGCTCGGCTATAAAAAGATCTTCGTGCCCGCCGAAAACGCCGCGGAGGCTTCGGCAGTCTCCACGATAGAGGTATACGGCATCAAAAATATGCAGATGCTGATAAATCATTTTTACTATAACAGAGCTATCCCCTTGACAACGCCGCATATACCCGATTTTGATAATATACAGTGCTCCTCCGATTTTAAATACATAAAAGGACAGGAGGGCGCGAAGCGCGCGGCGGAGATAGCCGCGGCGGGAGGTCATAATATACTGCTGATAGGCGCGCCCGGTTCGGGAAAAACGCTGCTTGCCTCCGCCCTGCCGTCTATAATGCCGAGGCTGACCTTTGAAGAAGCGATAGAGACGACGAGTATATATTCTGTCGCGGGACTGCTCACGCCCGAGATGCCGATGATAACCGTCCGACCGTTCAGGTCGCCGCACCACAGCGTCTCTCAGGCGGGACTTGCCGGCGGCGGAAGCAATCCGCGCCCGGGCGAGATCTCTTTGGCGCACAACGGGATACTGTTTCTTGACGAATTTGCGAGAAACACCCTCGAGATACTGCGTCAGCCTCTCGAGACCGGCTCGGTGACTATCTCCCGCGCGGCGGGAACGTTTACCTATCCGAGCAGGATAATGCTTGCGGCGGCGATGAATCCCTGTCCCTGCGGCTATTACGGACACCCGAATAATAAGTGCAGCTGTACCGAAGCGGCGGTGAAGAATTATCTTTCGCGCATAAGCGGACCTATGCTCGACAGGTTCGATATACAGGTGGAGACCTCTCCGGTGGAATACTCCGATCTTTCCTCAACAAAGCTTGCAGAGCCGTCCGAGGAGGTAAGAAAGCGCGTTCAGCGCGCGAGGGATATACAGACGGAGCGTTACAAGGACACCCCCGGCATAAACTGCAACGCGCAGCTCACGGCGGCGGAGATAAACCGATTCTGCCCGCTGTCGGAGAAGTCGGAGACCCAGCTCAGCGTGGTATTTCAGTATAACGGGCTGAGCACGAGAGCCTATCATAAGGTGATAAAAATGGCGCGTACGATAGCCGATCTTGAGGGTGCTGTTGATATAGAACCGATACACATATTAGAAGCCGCAAGCTATCGCACACTTGAACGAAAATACTGGCAATGAATACGTTTTCGGTCGGCATACTGACAAAAATGTTTAATAAATTATTAAAATTGTAAAAAGCGCTGGAATTATTTTTGTATATATGTTATAATTTATTTAAAAATCAAGCCATACTAAATGGCATAAAAAATAATTGATGAGGTGATCTATAATGACAGATGAAATCATGTCGGCTTATAAGCTCTGGAGCGAAAAGGCCGCAGACGACGCGGATCTTATAGCCGAGCTTAATTCAATAGCGGGCGACGATGAAGCGATAAGCGACCGCTTCTACCGCGATCTGGAATTCGGCACGGGCGGACTGCGCGGAGTTATCGGCGCGGGCAGCTACAGAATGAACATCTATACGGTAAGAAGGGCGACGCAGGGACTTGCCGATTATGTAAACGGCGATTTTGAAAAGGGCTCGGTAGCTGTTTCCTATGATTCGAGAATAAAATCCGATGTTTTCGCCAAGGAAGCGGCAAGGGTGCTCGTGGCTAACGGAATAAAGGTGTACATCTATCCCGAGCTTATGCCCACCCCGATGCTGTCCTTTGCGGTAAGATATTTCGGCGCAAGCGCGGGCATCATGGTGACCGCCTCGCACAATCCGGCTAAGTACAACGGCTACAAGGTATACGGCAGCGACGGCTGTCAGATAACTCTCGACGTCGCCAACACCGTTATCGGCAAGATAGAAGCCGTGGATATGTTCGGCGGAGCTAAGATCGCCGACTTTGACGAAAGCGTTAAGAACGGAATGATAGAGTATATCGGTCAGGACTGCATAAACGCTTATCTTGACAAGGTAAGAGAGCAGGGCATACATACCGATCTCGTAGCCGACAGCGGCTTGAAGGTCGTTTACACTCCGCTCAACGGTACGGGCAACAAGCCTGTGCGCGAGATACTTAAAAGGATCGGCGTTAAGGAGGTCACGGTAGTGCCCGAGCAGGAAAACCCCGACGGAAATTTCCCGACCTGTCCGTTCCCGAACCCCGAGATAAAGGAGGCGCTGGCTTACGGCTTAAAGCTCTGCGAGAGCGTAAAGCCCGATCTGCTGCTTGCCACCGACCCCGACTGCGACAGAGTCGGCATAGCCGTTCCCTCTCCGGAGGGAGATTATGTGCTCTTTACCGGAAATGAAGTCGGCGCGCTGCTCATGCAGTATATCTGCGCCGAAAGAACGGCTCTCGGCACGATGCCCGAAAGACCCGTCGCGGTAAAGACGATAGTTACTACCGATATAGTTGCAAAGATCGCCGAGGAATACGGCGTTGAGCTGAGAGAGGTGCTGACAGGCTTCAAGTTTATCGGCGAGCAGATAGGCTTCCTTGAGGCCGACGGCGAGGACGACAGATATATCTTCGGCTTTGAGGAAAGCTACGGCTATCTTGCAGGCTCTTACGTCCGCGACAAGGACGCCGTTATCGCTTCAATGCTCATCTGCGAAATGGCGGCGTTCTACAGAACGAAGGGCATCACCCTGCTTGAAGCGCGCGAAAGGCTTTATGCCAAGTACGGCAATTATCTGCATTCGCAGGAGTCCTTCGTATGCGAGGGCGAGAGCGGTATGCAGCGCATGAAGGAGATAATGGCGGATCTCAGAGCGAACGCGCCCAAGGCTATAGGCGGACTTAAAACGCTCAGGTTCGGCGATTATATCGCTTCGACCGAGACCGACCTTGCGACAGGCGAAAAAACCGAGATAAAGCTTCCGAAGTCGGACGTGCTCGCGTTCAGGCTCGAGGACAACGCTTCGGTAATTATCCGCCCGTCCGGAACAGAACCCAAGATCAAGGCGTACTACACCACGATAGGCGAGACAAGAGAAGCCGCGCAGGCTTTGCAGACAAAGATCGCCGAGGATTTTAAGGCTGTGCTCGGATTTTAAGATATGGATACCCTGCCCCGGAGATAAGCTCCGGGGTGATTTTTTTTTGCGCCGCTAAGCTTGTTCTATGAAGAAAAATCAAAGCATAAGTATTGTATAAAAAAATAAAGGCGGTTTTGCGATGAAAAAACAAAGCTTTTTAAAAGGCTCGGCGGTGCTTATGCTTATGGTAATAATAACCAAAGCGGCGGGGCTTGTCTATAAGGTAAAGCTGACGTCTCTTGTCGGCGGCAGCGGCATGAGCTGTTACGCGGGAGCGTTCGCGGTGTTTTCCCCGGTGTTCGCGGCGGCGGCTTCGGGCGCGCCGTCGGCTATGAGCAGGCTTGTGAGCGAACAGCTCTCGCGCGGAAATTACAAGGGCGCGGTCAAGCTACGCAGGACTGCCGAAATTATGTTCGCGATCCTTTCGATAACGCTTTCGGCGCTGCTGATAGCCTTTTCAAAGCCGCTGTCGATAAGGCTCATAGGCAGCGAGCAGGCGCGTTTTGCGCTGTCGGCGGCGGCGCTGTCGCTGTTTCCCGCGGCGATGATGAACGTAAGGCGCGGCTGGGCGGAGGGCTTCGGGAGCATGAACCCCACGGCGTTTTCGGAAATTGCCGAAACGCTTTTGAAGCTTATTTTCGGCATAGCCGCCGCGGGAGCGGTCATGCGGGCTTTTGATTCGCAAAAAGCCGCTTCGCCCTATGCGGCAGCCGCTGCGGCTCTCGGAGTAACGGCGGCTTCATTGTCGGCTTGCGTTTACATATATTTTCTCACACGAAGGAAAAGCTTCAGCCATGCGCAGACCTGCGAAAATGATCTGACCCGCCGAGCTGCGGCAAAGGGGATAATAAAATTCGCCCTGCCCGCGTCCGCCGCCGCGATAATCTCAACGCTCGCTTCGACCGCCGACCTGCTGACTATAGTCCCGGGGATAAACGAAGCTATGCGGAAAAACGAACAGCTTTTTTCGGAGCTGGGCAATTACGGCATAGCGCGTCCGGAACGCGCAGCGTTCGTTTACGGCTCTTATACCGCGCTTGCGCTGACGATATACGGACTTGTGCCGACGCTGACGGCGATGTTAGGCAAGAGCATTCTTCCGGAGCTGACCGGATATTTTTCCAACGGCGACCGCCTTCAGGCGGCGGGCAGCGTGCGTTCTCTGCTGCTGCTGTCGGCAATGGCGGCTATGCCCTGCGGTATAGGGATATCGCTGCTTTCAAAGCCGATACTGACGCTGTTTTTCGCGAGTTCTCCCGCGGAGATCTCGGTCTGCGCAGCGCCGCTGTCTATCCTCGGGACAGGTTCTGTTTTTATGGGCATAGCTCTGCCCTGCATGAGCGCGCTGACAGCCTGCGACAGGCAGTTAGCGGCGGTGGGGATAACCTTAGGCTCAACGCTTTTGAAGCTGCTGCTCAACCGCCTGCTGATACCGATACCGGAGCTTAACATATGCGGAGCGGCTCTGTCTACGGCGATCTCGCAGCTTGTCATGTTCATAGCCGCGGTAAGTCTGCTCATAAGCAAAACGGGTCAGGCAAGGCGCGCGGCAGCCTCGCTTTTTACCCCGCTTATCCCGGCAATGCTCTGCGGAGCGTGCGCTTTGATGGTACAAAATTCCATAGAGACCCGCTTCGGCAGGCTTTCCGCGCTCATATCAATATCATTTGGTGCAATAATTTGCTTTGTTTGTCTTTGTTTATTGTGCATTTCTCCGAAAAATAAAATATTAGCCGATTTTTCAAAAAAAAATCTGAAAAACACTTGAAAAATTATTTAATATAGGTTAAAATATATAAGGAGATATTTTTAATATCGGCGTATTTGAAACTACAGGCGGAGGGTAAAAGCGGTGGAGCTTTCGGAACGTATAAGGGCTGTCCGGGATAAGGAGAGCTACGGCTTTGACGATCTTTGCGAGATCGTTTCGCTTTTAAGAAGCGAGCAAGGCTGTCCTTGGGATAAGGTGCAGACTCATAAGACGATCAAAAACGATCTTATCGAGGAATGCTACGAGGTATTGGAGGCTGTCGACTGCGATTCGCCGGAGATGCTCAGAGAGGAGCTGGGAGACGTGCTCCTGCAGGTGGTTTTTCATGCGGACATTGAAAGGGAAGCGCAAAATTTTGATATAAACGACGTTGCGAACGAGGTCTGCAAAAAGCTGGTGCTGAGACACCCGCACGTTTTCGGCAGCGTTGAAGCGGACACGGTGGATAAGGTATTAAGCAACTGGGACGCTATCAAGAAAGAGGAAAAGGCTCAGGAGACCTACACCGATACGCTCAAAAGCGTGCCGAAGAATTTTCCCGCGCTCATGCGCGCGCAGAAGCTTACAAAGCGTGCGGCAAGGGCGGGGGTGGACTTTAGCGATGCTTCACAGCTGTATAAGGCAGTAGATTCCGCGTTTGGCAGTGTGCAGCTTGCCGAGGAAAAGGGTGAGGACGCTTCTTCGGAGCTGGGGAATTTGCTCATGCTGTGCGCCGCTCTCGCAAGAAGGCTCGGCTGCGACGCCGAACAGTGCCTTGCGGACAGCTGTAACGATTTTGTGAAAAGATTTGAAGAGCTCGAAGCTAAAAACGGAGATGTTTCCGGAGCAGCGGCAGGAGAATTGTATTCTTACTAAGATAAATTAATGAATAAGCAATTGTTCGTTAAATATAAAAAAATTCAAATGGAGGTACTAAAAAATGAAAAAGGCAGAACTTATAAGTGCGATCGCCGAAAAAGGCGGATATTCCAAGAAAGACGCCGAGAAGGCTCTTAACGCGGTCATTGATTCTATCACCGATGTTCTCGTTGCGGGCGACAAGGTAACGCTCGTGGGCTTCGGTACATTTAAGGTAAAGGTAAATCCCGCAAGAGTAGGCCGCAATCCGAGAACAAAGGAGCCTGTTCCGATAGAGGAAAAGACCGTTCCGGTATTCAAGGCGGGTCAGTCTCTCAAGGACGCGGTAAACAAGTAAAAGAGCTTTCGGGGACAGAACCAAAAAACGTCTGTCCCTTTATTTTTTATTTTCCGATAAGCTTAAAAGAAAAGGTGAAAAAAATATGCGGCTGGACAAATATTTAAAGGTGACGCGCCTTATAAAGCGGCGCGCGGTGGCTAACGAAGCCTGCGACGCGGGCAGGGTGGAGGTAAATTCAAAACCCGCGAGAGCCTCCTATGACGTAAAGGTCGGCGATATTATTTCCATAAACATGGGTCAGAGACCCATAAAGGTCGAGGTGCTGAGCGTGAGCGAATACGCCACAAAGGAAAACGCCGCCGAAAACTACAGAGTTATAGAATAAAAAAATACGATCCCGATCCTGTTTAAAGGGATCGAGATCGTTTTTGTTTACAGCTTTTCAAAATCCGAAGCCGGGTGCTTGCAGACCGGGCAGATGAAATCCTCGGGGAGGGTGTCGCCCTCGTAGATGTAGCCGCAGATCTTGCAGACGAAGCCTGTGGGCTTCTTAGGCGGTTTGGGCTTGACATGAGCGTGGTAGTAGGCATAGGTCATCGAGGGCTTGTCGTTTAAGACCGCCTGATCGGTGATCTCGCAGATAAAAAGTCCGTGGCTGCCCATATCGGAATAGTCTGTTACTTTAAGCGAGATAAAAGCGTTTATAAATTTTCCGAGCACCGGCGCGCCGTTAGCCGTGCAAAAGACCTGTTCGCCTGCAAGCTTGTCGCCGTCTCTGCCGCTTGCAAAGCCGTATTTTTGAAAAACCGAAAACGGCGCGTCCTCGGTCAGGCAGTTGACGTTCATAACGCCTGAGCGTTTTATCATATCGTGTGAAAAATTGCTCTTGTTGACAGACACCGCGAGACGGTCGGGGGAGCTTGCGACCTGCGTTACGGTGTTGCAGATCATGGCGTTCTTTTTCTCTCCGTCGGCGGAGGTCACAACATAAAGTCCGTAGCCGAGCTTGTGCAAAGCCGAAGCCATAGAAATTTACCTCCTTGTCTTAAACAAGCTCGTCCGCAAGCGCGTCAAGCTGCTGCAGGCTTGCTTCATCGAGCGAAGAATTTATCGTAACGGTGGTATCGGTAAAGGTTATTTCCCTGCTCTTTTCAAATTTAGCCCTGATAGTCTTAGCGGCGGTCGGCGCCCAAGAGCCGTTTTCAATTATGCCTATGGTGCGCTTCTGATAGCTTCTTTCGAGCAGGTCGTTTATAAATTCGCGCATGAACGGGAAAATATCGGCGTTGTAGGTGGTGGTCGCGAGCACGAGCCTGCCGTATCTGAAAGCGTCCTCGACCGATTCAGCCATATCCTCTCTTGCAAGATCTGCTATAGCGACCTTCGGACAGCCCTTAGCCTCGAGCTTTTCCTTGAGCAGCTCCGCGGCCTTTTTGGTGTTGCCGTAAACGGAGGTATAGGCGATGAACACGCCCTCGCTTTCAACGCCGTAGGACGACCAGGTGTTGTAAAGTCCGAGGTAGTAGTCTAAATTTTCGGTAAGTATCGGTCCGTGCAGCGGGCAGATGGTGTTTATTTCAAGCGCGGCGGCTTTTTTGAGAAGCGTCTGCACCTGTGCGCCGTATTTTCCGACGATGCCGAAATAATAACGCCTTGCCTCGCAAGCCCAGTCCTCGTCGGTATCCAGCGCGCCGAACTTGCCGAAGCCGTCAGCCGAGAAAAGTACCTTGTCCGCGCTGTCGTAGGTCACCATGACCTCCGGCCAATGCACCATCGGCGCGAAAACGAACGTCAGCGTATGCGCTCCGAGCGAGAGCGTTTCGCCGTCCTTAACGATAACTCTGCGGTCGGCAAATTCGTTCTTGTAGAACCTTTTCATCATGGCAAAGGTCTTGGCGTTGCCGACTATCGTCGCTTCGGGGTACTTTTCGGCGAATTTAACGATGTTCGCCGAATGATCAGGCTCCATGTGCTGGACTATCAGATAATCCGGCTTTCCGCCGTCCAGAGCGGCTTCGAGGTTACTGAGCCATTCGCCGCCGAAGCGCGCGTCGACGGTATCCATGACCGCGCACCTTTCGTCCTTTATCAGGTAGGAATTGTAAGCCATGCCGTTGGGCACATCGTACTGCCCCTCAAAAAGATCGACCTCGTGGTCGTTTACGCCGATATAGATAATGCTTTCGGTAATTTTCATTTTTTAGCTCTCCTTTATGTTTTTGATTTTGCTTTTATTATACTGTGATAATATATTTTTTTCAAGCCGTATTTGAAAATTTTTAATGAATAACGCGCGCCTCAATTGTCCGAAAAATCGTATGGATAGCGGTAAATTCCGCGCTCGGTTATTATCGCGGTTATAAGCTCCGACGGAGTAACGTCAAAAGCCGGGTTTCGGCAGGCAGTACCCTCCGGGGCGACAGGTCTTGAATAGTAAAGCGAGGTAATTTCTTCGCCTGCGCGTTCTTCTATCGGGATCTCCCTGCCGCTCCTGCAGGAACGGTCTATTGTCGAAAACGGACAGCAGACGTAAAACGGAACGTTAAAGAATTTGGCGTTCACCGCCGCGCTCAGCGTGCCTATCTTGTTTGCGATATCTCCGTTAGCCGCCGCTCTGTCGCAGCCGACCATTACGGCGTTTATCTCTCCGCGCTGCATAAAATGCGCCGCCATGTTATCGCAGATAAGCTCATACGGAACGCCCGCGGTCTTCAGCTCATAGGCGGTCAGCCGTGCGCCCTGCAAAAGCGGGCGGGTCTCGTCGACAAAGGCGTGAAGCTTTTTTCCGCGCTCGACGGACAGCAGCAGTGCGCCCAAGCCCGTTCCGAGACGCGAGCAGGCAAGCGCGCCGGCGTTGCAGTGGGTAAGCACTCCGTCACCGTCATGAAGCAGGCTCAGCGCGTTTTCGGCTATCGCAAGGCAGGAGGCTATGTCGTCCGAATGTATTTTCTGTGCGCGCTCTAAAAGCGCGGCGGCGATATCCCTGCCCTCTTCGGCGGCGGCTTCAGCCGTTTTGAGCTGTATATTCAGCGCATAGCTTAAATTGACGGCGGTCGGTCTCGAGGAAGCGAGATACTCTGCGGCGGCTTTCAGAGAAGATATTATTTCATCGTTTTTAGCGTTCAGCGAAACGATATACATACAATAAGCCGCGAATATCCCGATAGCGGGCGCGCCGCGCACACGCAGGGACTTTATCGCCTCAAACATTTGCTCTAATGATACTATCCTAAGGACTTCGGTCCTTTCGGGCAGAAGCGTCTGGTCTGTTATCTCGATACGGTCAAGCTCTCTTGAAAGCCGCACGCTGTCCGTTTTTTTGTACTCTAACATTTACTATGCTCCTTTTTTCAGCATTGATATAAGTATACCATTTTATCGCGTTAAAGTCAATAGCCGCCGCTTATTCTTTGCAAATTAAAAATTTGACGCTTGAATGTTTACAAATATTATGCTATAATAAATCCTATATGATAATAAGTGATTTATAATTTTAAGCGGAATGGGTGAATTGGTGTGAAAAGGGATAAAAAAGGCATTGACATTACAAACGGACCTATCGGGTCGCAGCTGATACTTTATGCGATACCGCTTGCGGCGACGGGCATTTTGCAGCAGCTTTTCAACGCGGCGGATCTTGCGGTGGTAGGGCAGCTTCCGGGGCAGCTCGGCAAGGCGGCTATGGCGGCTGTCGGCGGAAACGCTCCGGTCATCGGCCTGCTGGTAAATCTTTTTGTCGGCGTAGCCTTGGGCAGCAACGTCATGATAGCTAACGCTATCGGTCAGAAAAATTCCAAAGCGGCTTCAAGGGCGGTGCATACCTCGATAATTTTCGCGGTTTTGGGCGGGATCTTTTTGACGATAGTCGGAGAGCTTATCGCGGGCAAGGTCGTTAACCTGCTCGTTGTGCCGAAGGAAGTCTACGCTATGGCGGTAAAGTACTTAAAAATCTATTTTTTGGGAATGCCGGTGATACTGCTCTATAACTTTGAATCGGCGATATTCCGAAGCTGCGGCAACACGAAGGTACCGCTTATCGCTCTTGCGGCATCGGGCGTGCTCAATGTTCTGCTGAATCTGTTTTTCGTTTTAAAGCTCGGCATGGACGTCGACGGAGTTGCGGCGGCAACGGTCATCTCTAACCTCGTCAGCGCGATAATTTTGTTTGTCTGTCTTTTAAAGGACAAAAGCGAGGTAAGGGTAACTCCGAAAAAGCTTCGCATTGACGGGTCTATGCTTTGGAGAATTTTAAAAATAGGCATACCCGCGGGCTTTCAGAGCATGGTGTTTTCTATCGCCAATATCGTAATACAAAAGTCCGTCAACAGTCTCGGCACGACGGTAATAGCGGCGGCATCGGCGGCGTATAATCTTGAAATTTTCGCTTACTATGTGATGAACTCCTTCGGTCAGGCGTGTACGACCTTTGTCGGACAAAATTACGGCGCGGGCAGCGCCGACAGGTGCAGGAGGTCGCTGAGGCTGTCGTTGATGGAATGCTACCTCGCTACGGCGGTGAGCTGTTCGCTGATACTTATTTTCTCAAAGCCGCTGCTCGGCATTTTCAACCACGATCCGGAGGTAATAGACATCGGCACGATACGTTTAAAATATATCTTCTTTGCCTATCTGTTCAGCGTGGCGCAGGAGGTGCTCTCGGGCTATCTGCGCGGCTTCGGAGTTTCCGCTATCCCCGCGCTCTGCTCGGTGGTCGGCATATGCGGCGTTCGTCTTGTCTGGATATTCACGGTCTTTAAGCGCTCAAAGACATTCACCACGATAATGCAGGTATTCCCCCTCAGTCTCGGCGTGACCGCCGCAGTCATACTTATAGTTACGCTTATTGTGCGGCCGTCTAAGAGGTTTCATGGCAGCGGGTTATAAAAGAAATTCTCCCGATTTTTTGTCGGGAGATCTTTTTTTGGAATCTTGATTTATAATCCCAAAGCTCTCGGGTGGTATAATTTTGTTAGGGCGTAAGAAGCCTTTTGGAGAAAAAACCTGAGAACGGAGGAATAACATGAACAAGCTTATGTATTTAAAAAGATCGCTGTCATTTCTGACAGCCGCCGTAATGCTGACATTATGCGCCTGCGGAGCGCAGGAGGAGGATCAGCCGTCCCCGCCGCCTTCATCACAGCAAAGTGCGGAAAAGGTCGAGGAGATTGAGGAAAGTGTTGAAGAAAGCTCTGAGGAGGAAAAGGAGACCGAGCCGGAGGAGACCGAACCGCCTGAGACTGAGCCGGAGGAGGAGCAGACGCTTGAAAATAATAATTATTTTGTAGGCTTGGAAACATTGAATTATCCGTTGGGCAGTGGCGGCGTAATGATAGTTAAGGTGCGCGGAAAGCAAAACTGCAAAGCAAAGCTTGAGCTTACGCTGTTCGGTGAAGACGACAGGGTGCTGACAATATTAGATGATACGATAACGCTTACCGAAGGAGAAGAAAATTATTTCAGCTATGTTTTAGACCCGGATTCTCTAAGCTTAGAGGACGGCGAAAAATGGCGGCTTGAAAGCAGCTTTACCGCAACGGAAGACTTCACTCCCGAAGGACAGAGAAAAGCCGTAGAGCTTGAAAATTATAATATGTCCGGTGACAATCTGTATCTGACATTTAAGCAGACCGGAGATGAGGTCGGATATTTATCAAAATTCAAGCTCTTGTTTTATAAAGATGATCAGCTTATCCACAGTGATGACGAGTATTTCTGTATGTATGTGGACGGACTCGTCAACAAGGGTGATACCGATATTGCCGAATTATATATGTACAGAGGTAAAGACTTCGACAGACTTGAATATTTCTACGAGCCATAAATATTTCTCTCCGCAAAAAAGAGGACGCCCAAAACGTCCTCTTTAAAATTTATCTGCCCTTTTTCTTTTTGAATTTGACCTCGTACATATTCTTGTCGGCAAGCTTTGCCATGTGTTCGAGACTTATCAGCCCTTCGGAGGAAATGCTGCACGCGCCGCAGCTGCACCCTACCCTGTAGGGCAGCCCGGAGCTGCTGTTGTATTCGTCAAGAAAAGCGTCGATCCTTGCGATGTAGCCGTCCACCTGTTCGCTCGACTCGTGGGAAACGATGATACAGTATTCATCGCCGCCGGTGCGCGAACAAACGCTTCCCGCCGGGAGCGATTCCTTTATGGCGTTAGCCACCTGCAAAATGGCGTTGTCGCCCTGCTCGTGACCGTAGCGGTCGTTTATCGGTTTAAGATTATCTATATCCGCGCAGATAACGGTTATCTGCTCGCCGTTGGCTTTGGCTCTCGCGATAAGCTGCGCGCCTAAGCGGTTCATGCCGCGGCGGTTGTAAAGCCCGGTGAGCGGATCGCGGATATAGAGATTTTCCAGCTCGTCTATAACAAATTCCAATTCGTTGTTCATGTAAAAGCTTCCAGCATTGTTGGAAAGCGACAGCAGCCAGATGCCGAAAAGATCCCCCGTGCCCTTTAGCTCCTCGGGCGGCTCGTAGGCGATGTAGCCCAAAAACCGATTTTTGAAATACAGCGGAGAAAACGCCATGAAGGCGGGCTTTTCTTCGTTAAAAATATCCTCCGGCACAAGCTCCGCAGCAGGGAACAGCGTCGAGACCGGCACGCCGTGCCCGCAGCTTAACATCGACACCATCGCGTCGGAAATAGTACCGCAGACGCTGTGGTCGGTATCGGCATCGAAGCTTTTTTCGCCGCGCTCTATATTCGCGCAAATGCAGACGTAAAGCCGCTTCAGGCGGAAAAACTCCGCGCCCTTTTTAAGGCTTTTGTAAAGCGAGGCGGAATTTGTCGCGCTTGCAAAATCGGTGTTCATTTCTATGATATAGGTGTTAAATTCCCTGTAACGGTTCTGTTCGGAATAAAACGCGTCGAAATAGCCGACGTTTTTTTCTTTTTTTATCTCCTGACAGCCGCAGGACTGGTTCTTAACGAGCATAGCTTCAACGCTGACCTCTTTTTCGACCTGTTCGCCCGCATTCACCCGTCTGATGATATCGACGGCGGCTCTTCCGGCGGAAGCGAAATCCCTGCGGACGGTGGTTAGGGTCGGCGTATAAAGCTCACAATCGCGTATGCCGTCAAAGCCTGTGACTACTATATCGTCAGGTATCCTATAGCCGTGAGCTTTTATGCAGTCCATGCAGAAAATAGCCATCGTGTCGCTTGCGCAGACTATAGCCTGCGGGAGGTCGTCTGCCTTTAAAAAATTTTCCGCGCATTCATAGGCTTTTTTCCAGAACTCTCCGTAAGCGATACGGCTTTCTTCTATCGGTATGCCGTTTTCGGTCAGAACCTTTTTGTAAGCCGCGAGCCGTTCCTCCGTCTGCTGGTTTCCGGGAAAACCGCCGATAAAGTTTATTTTCCTAAGTCCGTGATCCTCGACGATATGCCGCATAACGCGCTCCATAGCGTTTTTGTCGCTGAGCACTACATTTTTATCGCAGATATGCAGCGGGTCGTTTACGTTTACCGCGGGGATATTTCTCTCGGCGCATTTTTTTGAAACGTTGGCTATAACGCTTTCATCGAGAAGCGAATCGCCGAGGAGGATTACTCCGTCGATAAGAGAATAATTTATCAGATTATATATCTCGATCTCTCCGTGCAGTATCTCCGGCGGGAGGGTGCGTCCGGAATTAAGCTCGGGCTTGCGCATAAGATCGGAAAAAACGAGCAGATGACAGCCTAATTCCTTGCAGCGTTCGTAAACGCCGCTGACAACGCGCGTTTCATATTCCCAATCATAGCCGGTCACGCAGACCGCGATAGCTGGTCGTTTCATTATGATCCTCACCTCCCTGAAGAACACTTTTTCCGTATAGTTATATTTTATCATAAATTTAAAAAAATTGCAACCTTTTTTATTAAAAAAGAGAAAAAATTTTTTTAAGAGCCAAAATTTTTTGCAAAAAATATTTTCACAAATTAAACAAGAATTATTTTGCACGGTATGCTATAATTATTATGCATAGAATTTATCGGAAGGGAGAGGGAAGCTCATGGCGGATTCTAATTCGACCAAGCGCGCGCTTGCCTGCGCTTTAAAGCAGCTTATGGAGCGCAAGCCGTTTGCCAAAATAAGCGTCGGCGACATATGCGAAGCCTGCGATATGAACCGCAAGAGCTTTTACTATCATTTCCGCGACAAGTACGACCTTGTAAACTGGATATTCTATACCGAATTCGTACATACTCTAAGCTACGGTCCGGACGACAACGGCTGGGAGCACCTCGAGGACGTTTCAAAATATTTTTACGAGAACAAAAGGTTTTATTCCAAGGCTTTGCAGATAGAGGGGCAAAATTCCTTCCGCGATTATTTTCACGATATACTTGAAGCGATACTGCTCGAATACATGAAGATATATTTGCAGGAAAACGAATCAGGCTTTGCCGCTGAATTTTTCTCCGACGCGATAATCTGTTCTATAGTGCGCTGGCTGACCTCTAAAGATCCCTGCTCGCCGGAGGAATTTACCGAGAGCGTCCACAGCTGCGTAAAATTTGTAAAGCGATGAAGCGGGGGATATCTTCAGGCGTTCCTAAGGAGCGCGTAAAAAAGGTGATAAGGGTATATCTTTGCGTAATTTTGATTTTGCTCGGCTATTATCTTTTAGTTACAAATATCGACATCGGGGTAAACTGTATCTTCCGCAGGCTGACCGGCTTAAAGTGTCCCGGCTGCGGCAGCACCCGCGCCGTGCTCTGCATACTACGCGGCGACTGGGCAGGCTCTTTTAAGCAGAATCTGATGCTTATCCCGGAGCTGACGTTTGTCGGTTGGGCTGCCGTTTACAGTACGGTAAATTTTTTAAAGACCGGCAGGGGCGGGCTGAACGTCAAGCCCGATCGGGCGGCTTATGTTTTTTTAGCCGTGCTGCTGATCTGGTGGGTCGTAAGAAACTTGATATAAAAAACGCGCTGTCGGGAAAACAGCGCGTTATTGTTTTTTTACAGACCGTTTGCTTTTGAAAGCGTTATGCCGTTATCGCCCAGCGGGATCTTGTGGTCGAGACCTACGAATTTGCCGTTCTCCTGCCAGAGGACCTCTTTTACGAAATTGTATTTCTCATCGTCCCAGGTCTTGAAATCGTCGAGCACGAGTCCGCCGGTGTCGCCGGAATTAGCGTTGAAGCACCAGAAGGTGTGGTGCAGCTTGTATTTCTTTATCAGCGTGCGCATATGGGTCATCCAGGTAAGGTTCGGCTCGGTCATAAAGCCGCCCCATTCGCCGATGAGCAGCGGCGCGGTCTTGTTTTCGTAGATGTAGAACCAGTTGTCCCTCCAGCAGTCCTCCATCAGCGAATCGTAATCGTAATCGCCCGAGAACCAGGGCTGCTGATAAACGGTAGGACCGTAATCGTGCGGCGAGTAGACGAGCTTATCCTGATGCTTGCCCAGGTCTATCGGATAGTCCTTGACGCCGCGCAGGTTTCCGCCCCACCAGTTGAAATAGTAGTCTGCGCTGTCGGTCGAGCTGTAATTGCCCTTTTTGATAGGATAGGTCTCCGTGCCCTCTACCATTATCAGCACGTTGGGATTTTTCGCAAGTATCTTGCCTGCGGCTGTCTCGGCGGTGTACTTCCAGTTGTTCTTGTCCTTTGAATTATCCCACTTAGCCGCCGAATCGCCCTCGTTGGGCTTTCCGTGAGGCTCGTTTTTAAGGTCGTAGGCGATTATCGTATCGTTGTCCTTGTAACGCTCCGCCATCCATTCGAGCGCGGAATAGTATTCGTCGACGCTTATCTTGTCGGTGTACCAGAGGTTCACGTTATGACCGGAGGCGTTGGTCTCGGCTGAGTGGATATCTATCATGACCTTGATGCCGTTTTCCTCGGCAAGCTTTAGGAAATAATCGAAGATCTGCAAGCTGTTCATGGAATTCAGCTCGGTGTTGTAGGCGTTGTTGTAGTTCGCCTGCGGATATTCGCCGTCAGCCCACTGGTTTATAAGCTCTGCGGAAAACGGCACGCGGATAAGATTGAACCCGTGGTCGGCGATAGCGTCGACCGATTCTGTCAGAACGCTGTTCCACAAGCCGTCGAAGGTGTTCGTTCCGGTGTTATAGCCGAACCAGTTTACGCCGGTCAGCCAGACCTCCTTGCCGTCCTTGTCATAGATCCTATTGCCGTCGGTGTGCAGCCAGTCGTCGCCCTGCTCGGCTTTGCTCGTGCGCTTAAGCAGCTTGTCAACGTCGACGTCGCCGCCGTTGTTGCTATTGCCGCCGCTGCCGTTATTGTTATTGCTGTTTTTGGGAACGCTGCCCTTTTTGACGGTGCATTCGATACCGTTTATTTTCGCGCTTTTAACGTTCAGCGCGCCCTTAGTGCCGATGTTGCAGCCCAGCCCGTCCGTGGACGCGCCCGCGGCGATCTCGCCGTTGTAATCGGCGTTAGTGATGGTAAGCGTATCGCCGTCGCACTTGTAGGTGCCGTTCCAGCCCTCGCAGCTTGACAGTCCTTCGATCTCGAGCGTGAGCGTCCAGCCGCTGACGGTATCCTGATCGACGTTTTTAACGCTCATCTCCATGCCGGTCATGGTAACGCCGTTCCCGCCGTCCCAGGAATTTGAACCGCTGTAGTAAAAGACAAATCCGGTAAGATCCTTGTCGTCGTCCTTTTCCTCGTCCTCGTCGGCTTCCTCGCTGTCGGCGTCCTCGGCTTCTTCGGAGGACTCTTC
>CANQCJ010000023.1 GCA_947589205.1 uncultured Ruminococcus sp.
GGCGGAATATCTTGAAAGGCTGAAGGCCGGCAGAAGCGAGGATATACGAATGGGACATACGCAGATAGGCGTACATCGGGACGATATAAATATTTATATCGACGGTCTTGCTGCAAAGGATTATGCTTCCCAAGGTCAGCACCGTTCCGCCGCGCTGGTGTTAAAGCTTGCGCAGGCTTATATATTGAGCGAGGAAACTCTCGACCCGCCGTGCATACTGCTCGACGATGTTTTGAGCGAGCTTGACAGCGCGAGACAGAGCTTTGTTATGAATAAGATAAAGGATATGCAGGTTATAATTACCTGCTGCGATGAGGAGCTGTTTTATAAGAACAACAAGGACAGCCTGCTTTTCAGGATCTCGGCGGGGAGGATAGTTTGATTTGTATATTCATATAGGAAATGATAGGCTTGTCGTTTCAAAGGATATGATAGGCATATTCGATATAGAAAACACCACGGTATCACCCGTAACGAGGGAGTATCTTCGTTCGGCGGCGCAGCGCGGCTGCGAGATAAGCTGTACGGACGAGCTTCCGAGGAGCTTTGCCGTGACGTTCAACAAAAAACAGCTTGATGAAAAGGTATATATAAGCAGAGTAAGCTCTGCAACGATCGCTTCAAGAAGCAATAGACGGAGGTAACTTAAAAGCTATGAATGAAATGATCTCAAAGGTAGACGAAAGCAATAATTATGACGAAAACCAGATACAGGTACTCGAGGGACTTGAAGCGGTAAGAAAGCGTCCCGGAATGTATATCGGCTCTACAGGACCTAAAGGACTTCATCATCTTGTTTATGAGATAGTGGATAATTCCATAGACGAAGCTCTTGCGGGATACTGCACCGAAATAGATATAGAGATACTTCCCGGAGAGATAATAAGCGTTACCGACAACGGCAGAGGTATACCTACGGGAATACACCCTAAGGAAAAAATTTCCGCTGCGACCATCGTTTTCACGGTGCTCCATTCCGGCGGAAAATTCGGCGGCGGCGGATATAAGGTTGCAGGCGGTCTGCACGGAGTAGGCGCGTCTGTCGTAAACGCGCTGAGTCAGTGGCTGGAGCTGACGGTATATGACGGAGAAAATATACATTTCCAGCGTTTTGAAAGAGGAAATTATTCCGAGCCGATAAAGATAATAGGCAAGACCGAAAGGACCGGAACAAATATAAAATTCAAAGCCGACCCGGAAATATTTACCGAGACCGACGTTTACGATTATGAAACGCTGTTAAGAAGATTAAGAGAACAGGCGTTTTTGAACGCGGGTATAAAAATAAACTTCACCGATAAGCGCGACAAGGAAAACATTCACGGCGAGACGCTTTGCTATAAGGGCGGTATAAGAGAATTTGTAGAGCATATACACAAGTCGAAATCCGCAGATCCTATATTTGAAGAGATAATCCATTTTCAGGGTTCGGAAAACGATATGTTTGCAGAGGTAGCTTTGCAGTACAACACCGGATACAACGAATTTGTACTTTCGTTTGCTAACAATATCCACACACCCGACGGCGGAACGCATGAGACCGCGTTTAAAAACGCGCTTACCAAGACAATAAACGAATACGGAAAGAGATTCAATCTTATAAAGGACAATGAAAAGCTCACGGGAGACGACGTGCGCGAGGGCATAACCGCGATAGTTTCCGTAAAGCTGACCGACTGCGAGTTTGAAAGTCAGACTAAGGGAAGGCTCGGAAATCCCGAGGTAAAGCCGTTCGTTGAAAAGCTCGTCAATGAAAAGCTGATGGATTTTCTCGAGGAAAATCCGCAGGTAGCCAAGGCGATATTCGATAAATCCTTACAGGCAAAGCGCGCGAGAGAGGCCGCTAAAAACGCGAGAGAGCTTGCAAGAAAGCGCAAATCGGCGCTGGAATCCTCCAGCCTGCCCGGAAAGCTTGCCGACTGCTCCGACAGAAACAACGAGTATACCGAAATATACATCGTCGAGGGAGATTCGGCGGGCGGTTCGGCTAAAGAGGGCAGAGACCGCCGCTATCAGGCGATACTGCCGCTTTGGGGAAAAATGCTCAACGTTGAAAAATCGAGAATAGACAAGGTCTACGGCAACGACAAGCTCATGCCGGTAGTGACCGCGCTCGGAACGTCTATCGGAGAGGATTTTGATATAACAAAGCTGCGCTACGGAAAGGTAATAATAATGGCTGATGCCGATGTCGACGGCTCGCATATCAGAACGCTGCTGCTGACATTCTTTTTCAGATATATGCGCCCGCTGATAGAGGGCGGTTACGTTTACTGCGCCCAGCCGCCGCTTTTTAAGGTATGGCGCGGAAAACAGGTGCGCTATGCTTTCTCGGAGGAGGAGCGCGACAGGTTCGCAGAGGAGCTTTCAAGCGGAAACGCTAAGGCGGATATCCAGAGATACAAGGGTCTCGGCGAAATGAACCCCGAGCAGCTCTGGGAAACTACTCTCGATCCGCAAAGAAGAACGATGATAAAAATTTCCATAGAGGACGCTCAAAAGGCGGACGAGGTGTTTACGATTTTAATGGGAGACAAGGTAGAGCCGCGAAGAGAATTTATCGAGAAAAACGCGCGGTATGCTACCGATCTTGACGTTTGATCTTATAAGGAGCAATGATTTGAAGGAAGAATTATTGGAAAAAAACGACGGTGAGTCGGAATTCGATCTGATAAGCGATATAATCGACAGTCTCGGTCATGAGGAAGCTGCGGAGGAAAAGGACGCCGAAGATGAAGAAAGCATCAGCGAGGAAGCTCCGGAGGAAAATGATAATACGATCATAACAGATGAAAAGGAGACCGATAAAACTCCCGATAAGCTTAAAAGCTTCGGCAGCAGGATAAAAAATTCCGTAAGGATAGATCCCGATACTTTAAAGGATATGTTTTTCGGTTCTAATATTACGGAAAAAAAGCCTGTCGGACAGCAGGAGACCGAATTTGAAGAGGACGAACCGCAGATACTCGGCAAGCGCAAAAAAAAGCCGATGACCGCCGATCCGAAAAAGGACAAGCTGATATTTTCAGCCGAATATATGATAACTCCTGATCAGGCGATGGAGGGATATACGCTGTTTTACAACGAGTTTGTAAAAAAACGCAATATAAAGCTTACGCTGATACTCTCCGCCGCGGCTGTTGCTTTTTTCATAATGGGACTTGCTCTTATAGAAAGCTATTTTAACTATCTGCTTGCGATAATCTGTCTGACGGTCATCGCCATGCGGTGGATAAGCTCCGCCAATGCCGGCAGAGAAGCGAATTTAAGCGCGGACGATGTAAAAAACGACAGCTATAAGCTCAGCTTCTACAATTCGCGCATACTTATCGAAGCCTCGCAGCTTGCCGGAGACAGGATATATCACTACCCGCCGGTCATGATAAGATTTGAGGATATAGACCTTAAAGTAATAGACTGCGACGGACTGTATGTGCTTATTTTCAGAAAAAATTATATTTACACGATCCCCGCAGGCGCATTGAACGATAAAATGAATGAGATTTTCAAAAGTCATCTGATGAATATTCTCGGCGACGATTATCACGAGCTGGAAATAAGACACGATGAAGCCGAAGAAGAAAAAGATGAAAAAAATGAGAATTGAAAATATATATTAAAGTAAATAACGCGATCATGTCTGAAAGGATCTCAGAACGGTGATAACGCGAACCAAAAAAGGAGATGTAGGTTAGTTGAGTAATGAAATAAATGACAGCGGCAGGGAGAATACCTCCAATCTGATACTTACCGATATAGAAAAAATGATGAAGGAATCGTTTTTGCAGTATTCTATGTCGGTAATAAGCTCCCGCGCGCTTCCCGACGTGCGGGACGGATTGAAGCCCGTTCACAGAAGAATACTTTATACGATGTATGAAAACGGTCTTTATCCGGATAAGCCTTACAGAAAATGCGCCGATACGGTAGGTTCGGTGCTCGGTAAGTATCACCCTCACGGCGATGCGAGCGTTTATGACGCGCTTGTAAGACTTGTCCAGAAATTCTCTATGAGATATCCGATGATAGACGGTCAGGGAAACTTCGGATCTGTCGACGGAGATCCGCCTGCCGCTTACCGTTATACCGAGTCGAGACTTCATAAGCTGTCCTTGCATATGCTGAGCGATATCAATAAAGATACCGTTGACTTTATGCCGAACTATGACGACAGACTCAAAGAACCAAAGGTACTCCCCTCGCGCTTCCCGCAGATACTTTGCAACGGCTCTGTCGGAATAGCCGTAGGCATGGCGACAAATATCCCGCCGCATAATCTGGGCGAGGTTATCGACGCTATGAAGCTTATGGTCAAGAACCCCGACTGTACGCTCGACGAGCTTATGGAGTGCATAAAGGGTCCTGATTTCCCGACAGGCGGAATAATCATGGGCAAAGCCGGTATACGCGCGGCTTACGGAACGGGCAGAGGCAAAATAACTCTGCGTTCCGATACGACTATCGAGGAAATAAAGGGCAGAAGCTGCATAATAGTAAACGAGCTGCCATATATGGTAAACAAGGCGCGGCTGATCCAGGCTATAGCCGAGCTTCATAAGGATAAGCGTATAGACGGCATTCACGACCTGCGCGATGAATCGGATAAGGACGTCGGTATTAGGATAGTTATAGAGCTTAAAAAGGACGCGATACCGCAGGTAGTTTTAAATAAGCTTTTCAGCTATACCCAGCTTCAGGACACGGTAGGCGTTATTATGATAGCTCTCGTAAACGGCGAGCCGAAAACGCTTACCCTTAAAGAGATATTGCAGCATTACATCGACTTCCAAGCCGAGGTAATAACCCGCCGTACAAAATTCGATCTTGCAAAGGCAAAGGAACGCGAGCATATACTTTTAGGTTTAAGGATAGCTATAGACAACATCGACGAAGTAATAGAAATAATGAAAACGTCTAAGAATATCCCCGAGGGCAAGCAGCGTTTGAGAGAGCGCTTCGAGCTTAGCGAGATACAGGCGGATCATATAGCTAACATGACTATCGGCAGACTTACCGGTCTGGAAACGCAGAAGATCATCGACGAGCTTAACGAGCTGGAAATAAAGATCGCCGATTTTGAAGATATCCTTTCAAATCATCAGAGAATACTCGATATAATGATAAGCGAGGTAGAGGCGATACAGGATAAATTCGGCGACAAACGCCGTACGAGGATCGAAAACGTCAGCGGAGAGGTCGATATAGAGGATCTTATCCCGGTGGAGGACAACGTTGTCACCTATACCAACAGCGGATATATCAAGCGTATGCCGATAAGCGCGTACAAAGCGCAGAACCGCGGCGGAAAAGGCGTTACCGGCATGAAACAGCGCGAGGACGATTTCGTTGAGGAAATGTATATCTGTTCATCGCACGATAATATTTTGTTTATTTCAAATTTCGGCATAATGTATAAGCTGAAATGCTACGAGCTGCCCGAGGGTTCAAAAAATTCAAAGGGTACGAACATAGTGAACATTCTTCCGCTCAAAGAAAACGAAAAGATCGCCGCGATGATAAAGACCTCCGATTTCAACGATAAGAGTTATATAGTTATCTGCACGAAAAACGGCAAGATAAAACGCACGTCTCTCAATTCTTATAAAAACGTCCGCAAGCAGGGGCTTATCGCGATAGGTCTCGACGAGGGCGACGAGATAGCCGGCGTAAGAATGACCTCCGGCGAAAGTCAGCTTATCATAGCGACAAGAAACGGTATGGCTATAAGAATACACGAGACCGATATGAGAGCGATGTCAAGAGTAGCTCACGGCGTTAAGGCGATAAAGCTCAGAAGCGGCGACAGCGTTGTATCTATGGCGCGCGTCCGCGAGGGCGCAAGCGTTCTGACCGTTACCGACAACGGTCTCGGAAGAAAATGCCTGCTCGACGCTTACAGGATACAAAAGCGCGGCGGCTACGGACTTAAAAACTACAGCTGCAATGAAAACCGAGTTTGCGGAATAAAGGTAATAGACGAAGAGGACGACATAGTTATGATCTCCTCCGACGGCGTTATCATAAGACTGAGAGCTTCCGATATAAGACCTATGGGAAGATACGCGCGCGGACTCAAGCTCATGAAGCTGAGCGAGGACAGCAAGGTAGTTGCCTTTACAAGAGCCGAGCATGACGAGAGCGCGGATATAGCGCAGATAGACGATTCGGCTGTAGAAGAGCTTTCCGAAGAGGAAATAGCTAAAATAGAGGCACAGGAAGC
Source organism: uncultured Ruminococcus sp. (assembly GCA_947589205.1). Taxonomy (GTDB): domain Bacteria; phylum Bacillota; class Clostridia; order Oscillospirales; family Ruminococcaceae; genus YE71. Next base: position 6,221 of record CANQCJ010000023.1, read on the forward strand.
TGCCGATGAGATAGAAGCGGAAAATACAAATACTGAAGAATAAAAATCGGGCGGGAAGCAAATCAAAATTGCTTTCCGCCTTAGCTGTTGTTTCTTATGTAGTGAAATAAATATTGTTGGGCGATACCCTCGCTGCCCTTTATGCAGTCCGGAAGACCGTTCGGATACCATTGTTCGAGCGCGCGCTTTACCCATACGTCCTTTGGAAAAGCGTCGAGCTTGTACATTCCAAAAAGCAGCGCGCAGTCCGCTACCTTTGGACCCACTCCCTTTATTTTCATAAGCTCTTTCCGCGCGTCGTCGGTAGGGAGATCTTTTATTTTGTTTAAGTCTATCTCACCGCCGCTTATCTTTTCCACCGCGTCTACGATGTATTTTGCCCGAAAGCCGGAACGTAAAAATGCGAGCGAATCGACGGTCTCGCCCGAAAGCTGCAAATAGGTCGGATAACCGCCGTAATGAACGCACAGTCTGCTTATTATGCCTTTTATCCTCGGGATATTGTTGTTCTGCGAAATGATAAACGAGCTTAGCGTTTCCCATGCGTCCTGTTTTAGCAGTCTTATCCCGCCGGCGTATTCGCAGGCTTTGGCAAGCGTCTTGTCCTCCGAGTAGCGTTTTTTAAGCTCCGAATAGTCGGTGTAAAGATCGAAATAATCCGCCCAGACCTCAAAAAACGTTTTTTCGTCGGTGTTTTCAAGCTTAAAAACGCCGTCCTTTTTATCTAAGCAGGAGATAGTCAGCGGAGTATTTACAAAAAAACCGCGGTATTCGTCAGGAGCGGTCTTGACCCACCGAAACGCCTGACCGCAGTCGAGCGTTTCATCGAGATCGAAGTCGGGCTGCTTTAAGATAAGATCGTTTCCTTTTGTGTAAAGATCCATATTTTTTCAATCCTTATAGTGCGACTGAACTTCTTTTATCTTATCAAAATTTTCCTCGAAAATTTTGACGATATCGGGATCGAAGTGTTCGCCGCTTTCTTTTTGGATAATAGCTAACGCTTCCTCGCTTTTCCAAGCTTTTTTGTAGGAGCGGTTGCTTGTGAGCGCATCGTAAACGTCCGCTATAGCCGTTATTCTTGCCGCAAGATCTATTTCCTCGCCCTTCATGCCGAGATAGCCCCTGCCGTTCCACCATTCATGGTGCTGCCACGCGATAAGGCGCGCTACCGACATTATCTCGCCGGGAGCGTTATGCAGCAGGCTCTCGCCGATATTAACATGAGTTTTGATAACGGCAAATTCTTCGTCGGTAAGGCTGCCGCCCTTTTCGAGTATCTCCGGCGGGATAAGCAGCTTTCCTATATCGTGCATCATCGAGGCTATGCGGATATTTTCAACGCGGTCGTGCTCGAGACCCATTTCCTCGGCGATTATCTTGCTGTATTCGGAAACTCTCTTGACGTGCTTGCCGGTCTGACCGGACTTTGCTTCGGTTATTTCCGCAAAAGCAAGCGTGACCTGCTCCTGCGTTTCAAGCGACTGCTTTGAAAGCACTTCGATCTCGGTGCGTTCTTCTATATGCCTGAAAAGTATATTGTAAGCTATCTGCGAAGCCGCATAGAGTATCACCGCGAACGCGAGTATTATAAAATAGTACCCGATATCGAGAGAATCGTTTGCCTGAAGCATTACCTCAAAGCCTAAAAGTATAACGAGCAGGATAAAATTTATGATAGGCAGGGTGTTTATCTGCGAGAGCAGACCGCTTTTTTCGTTTTTTCTCATAAATTCTATCTTTTCCGCGCTCGGTATGTAGAAGATAAGCAGCATTATGATGAAGCTTCCGGTCGAAAGCAAGCCGGACAGACCTAAGTATCTGTCGCCCAACGGTATTGTTATGATAACGCTCGTTATGTACATATAAAGCACAGCCATATATACAAAAACGCCCAGCTCGTGAGAGCAGCCGACAAGCTTGCAGTAGTCCTTTATTACTAAAAGAAGCACCGGGATAGATATGATAAAAATGATCACCAGCATCAAAAGCATTGAAATGTTTGAGCTGCCGAGCATATCGGTGTCTATAAGTATCCCGTAGATCGGAGAAAATTTCGGCACTATCGTTGAATTATCGGAAAATTCTATGACGTTTAACGCTAAAAGAAACGAGCTTAGTATAGTTTCAAACAAAAAAAGCACTGCCGCGAGTATTATAAAAAGACCGAGCGGTGAATACGGGATAAGTCTCAGCAGCTTTCTTTTGTAGATGCTTTTGCTTTTTGCGTCCGTTCTTGTGCTGTATTTTGAAAGAAATATCCTGTCGTTTAAAAATAAAAAGATAAGCGCAGGTATCGACATATTTATCAGCGGGCTTATCCAAGAAATGACAGATTCCACAATATCCCACCCCCTCAGGCAGTTTTAAGCAAAGCTCTTATTCTATTGTAGCATATTTTGCTTCTTTTGTCCAGAGCTTTTTTATATTTTTTTAAATTTTAATGCTAAATATTAGTATATTTGACAAAAGTCAGCTTATTAAACTGCGCCAAAGGCACAGCATAGTCTGAGCGAAGCTCAGACGTTTACCTCTTACCTCTTACCTCTAACTTATGACAAATGTCACTTGAAAAAATATTTTTTAGTTGGTATAATTTAAATATAATGAAAATTCTAAAAGGAAAGGAAAGATACATATGCCGGAAACTATCGTAAAAATAGAAAATCTTGTAAAAAGATACAAGGAGCTTATCGCGCTCGATCATTTTTCTCTCGAGATAAAGGAGGGCGAGATATTCGGGCTTTTAGGGCCTAACGGATCGGGCAAGACCACTACCATAAACTGTCTGCTGTCGCTTTTGTCGTTCGACAAGGGAGAGATCGAGATATTCGGCGAAAAAATGAGCCCGACCAACTACAATGTAAAAAAGCAGATAGGCATGATAATGCAGAACGTCGCGGTGATCGACGAGCTGACGGTATATGAAAATATAGATTATTTCTGCGGACTTTACATAAACGACAAAGCAGAAAGAAAAAAATGCGTCGACGAGGCTGTCGAATTTGTCGGTCTGGGGGATTTTGTAAAATACCGCCCGAAAAAGCTTTCCGGCGGACTGCTTAGGCGTCTGAACATCGCCTGCGGCATTGCCCATAAGCCGAGACTGATAATTTTAGACGAACCGACAGTAGCGGTCGACCCGCAGAGCAGAAACAAGATATTAGAGGGCATACAGGAGCTTAACAGGCGCGGAGCGACGGTCATATATACCTCGCATTATATGGAGGAGGTAGAACAGATATGCACAAGGATAGCGATAATGGACAAGGGCAGGACTATAGCTTTGGGAACGAAGGAGGAGCTTAAAAAGCGGATAAAAAATACAGAGACGATAACGGTGGAGGTCATGCAGTTAAGCGAGGAAAAATTGAGCGAGGTGCGTGCATTGGCTCATGTGAGCGAAACGGAGTACAGCGAGGGACGGCTTGTCGTAAAATATTCCGGCGGAAAGCATAATCTTATACGGCTTATGGAATATTTGAAAAACAACGATATAGTTATCGGCAGAGTTTTCACCGAGCTGCCTACGCTAAACGATGTTTTTCTCGAGGTCACCGGAAAAACGCTGCGCGACAGCGTGTGAAAAAAATTGGGAGGAGCTTTTTAAGATATGTTTTTGCGGCTGTTAAAATACGATATTCTTACAAATATGCGAAACGCTCAGTCGATGTTCTGGGTGCTTGCTTTTCCGATAATTTTAAGCACGTTTTTTAATATAGCCTTTTCGGGACTTTACGAGGGGGATCTGTTGTTTGAAAGCATACCGGCGGCGGTGGTGTATCAAAAGGACAACGAGGCGTTAAGAACTGCCCTCGAAGCCGTTTCAAGCGGCGAGGACGCGCTTTTTGAGATAAAAGAGCTTTCGAGCGAAAGGGCGAACGAATTGCTCAAGGACGGCAAGGTCAAGGGGATAATCAATGTCGGCGATGAGATAACGCTTTCGGTAAAAAGCAAGGGAGTGGAGGAGAGCATAATAAAGGGCTTTCTCGACAGGTATCTTGTAAGCGAAAAAATAATTACCGACTGCATAAAGACCGACCCGTCAAGGGCGCAGGACGTTATTGCTTCGATAAGCGCGGAGGTATCCTCGATAAACGAAAAGCCGATGAGTGCGAAAAACTTAGACCCTTATGTGCAGTATTTTTACAACGCTATCGCTATGGCTTGTCTTTACGGAGCGTTTATCGGCTTTAGCGCCGCGGAAAACAATCAGGGAAGCATTTCCGAGGTCGGCGCGAGAAAGTGCATTTCTCCGGCAAGCCAATTTGTAAGCGTCAGCGCGTCCCTTGCGGGCAGCTTTATCATAAACAGCGTCTGCGCTTTACTGGCGGTAATATACATAAAATACCTGCTGAAGATAAATTTCGGCGTACCTGTTTACGCGCTTATCGGAATAAGCGTTCTCGCCTCGCTGCTCGGTACATCGCTGGGATTTATGATAGGCTCGCTCGGAAAAATAAAAAGACAGGTGCTGTTTTCCGTGATGCTGGCGGTAATAATGCTCATGTGCTTTCTGAGCGGGCTTATGGTGGGAAATATGTACGGCTTGGTGCAGTATTATGCGCCGTGGTTCAACAAAATAAACCCCGCCGCGCTGATAAACGACAGCTTCTATACGATAAACGTCTACGGCGTCTGCGGACGGCTGATAAGAAATCTTGGAACGATGATAACGGAAAGCGCATTGTTTATCGTCTGCGGTATATTGCTGATAAGGAGGCGCAGGTATGCAAGTCTTTAAGCTTTACAATAAAATTTTCATAAACCGCCTGCCGAGCACGCTGATATATTTTGCGGTGTTCGCCGCGATAGCGTTTATAATGACCGCGGGAAGCTCTCAGCCGGGCGGGTTTGAAAAGACCAGGATCACGATAAACGTAATAGACAACGACAATACCGCTTCGAGCGGGATATTGGTAAATATGCTTAAAGAGGATCACAATGTAAAAAATATCGGGAACGATGAGGAAAAAATATATGACGAGCTTTTCTATCAGGTGATAAGCTATTCGCTGACGATAAACGAGGGCTTTGAGGAGGCGCTTGCCGAAGGCAGGACGGACGGGCTTTTTGACGGAATGAAGATGCCGTCCTCTTACGGTTCGGTGTATTTTGAAAACGATCTTAACAAATTCGTTTCCTCGGCGAGCGCGTATATCGCCGGCGGGAGCAGCGCGCAGGCTGCCTGTGAAAAGGCGGCGGAGGTCTGCAAAATAAGCACGGGCACGAGCATAGAAAGCTTTTCCGCCAACAGCGGCAGCGGGAATGATTCCGACCTCGATGTATTCATGCAGTACCTCGGCTATATTTTCGTCTGCATGATGGTAGCGGGCATAAGTCCGATAATTGCAAGATTCAACAGTCACGACATAAAAAACCGCATGAACTGTTCGGCGATGAGCCTTAGAAGCTATACATTGCAGCTTATCTTAGGCGTGTGCGTTTCGGTGGCGCTGGTCTGGACGGCGTATATGGCGCTTGCAGCGGCGGTCTACAAAAAAGAGCTTTTCAGCACGCGCGGACTTTACAGTATGTTAAATTCCTTTGCATACCTTACCGCGAACGCCGGTATAGCGGCGGTCATAGCGCAGCTTGTCAGCAAGGAGAGCATCATCAACAACATAAACACCTCGCTAAGCTTGGGCATGAGCTTTCTCTGCGGCGTTTTCGTTCCGCAGTACCTGCTCGGCGAAGGCGTTCTCAAAGCGGCAAGATACCTGCCCGCCTACTGGTACATCAAAAACAACAACATGATATTCGCTCTTAGCGACGAAGCGTTCACAGCGCGGAAATACTTATTGTATGTAGGCATACAGCTTTTGTTTACGGCGGCGTTTTTGTTAGCAGTGCCGTTTATTGCAAGGAGCAGGGCGAAAGAGAAATAACAATAAAAAAAGCGGATACGCCCAAGGTTTAAAGGGCATATCCGCTTATTGTTTTTAAAAAATTACTTAAAGTATCTGTCGAGCAGACCCTTGAAGGCTCTGCCGTGTCTTGCTTCGTCCTTAGCCATTTCGTGAACGGTATCGTGAACGGCATCATAGCCTAATTCCTTAGCTCTCTTAGCGAGCTTGAGCTTGCCCTCGCAGGCTCCGTTTTCAGCCATCCATCTCTTTTCAAGATTTTCCTTAGTGGAAGCGGAAACGACCTCGCCGAGAAGCTCCGCGAACTTAGCGGCGTGCTCGGCTTCCTCATAAGCCGCCTTTTCGTAGTACATACCTACCTCGGGATAACCCTCTCTGAAAGCGGCTCTCGCCATAGCAAGGTACATGCCGACCTCGCTGCACTCGCCCTCGAAGTTTTCTTTAAGACCCGCAACGACCTCTGCGTCGAGACCCTGTGCAGAGCCTACCTTGTGATCGTCCGCCCAGGTGACCTCCGCCGACTCGTCTACCTTATTGAACTTTTCCGCGGGAGCTTTACATACCGGGCATACCGCGGGAGCGGATTCGCCCTCATAAATATAACCGCAAACCGAACATACAAACTTTGACATGATACAAGTCCTCCTATTTAGATATATGTTATTCTGCCGGGTAAATACCGGCTTTTTATTGACTTTTTTGGATTTATAGGCTTTCGCTGAGAGGTTAGAGGTTAGAAGCTGAGCTTCGGTCAGCTAAGCATCCAGCGGAGGATCTCGAAGTATTTGCCGTCCTCTACCGTTACGCTGACCGTGTGCTTTGCTTTTTCGTCAAAGGAAACTATTTCTTCGTTGTAGGCATAGTCGCCCCAGCCGCCTTCAAAGTTTCCGTCGATGACCTTTACCTCTTCGCCGTCAACGCTTATCGTTGCCGCGCCCATGTTTCCGCCTACGCCCTTGAGCAAGAGCATACCGAGGTTTTTAAACTCCATTTCGCAGGTGAACGTTCCGCCGTCCTTGGTCGCCCAGCCGTTGGGGAAATTCCAGAGCACGGTGGTGTCGTTTGTGAAGCTGCCCGCGTCGGTGACGTTTACAAGATCGGAATTTTTATCCGCAAGAACGGCGTCGGCGTATTTGTCTCCGGTGGGAGATTCCATAGAAGCGTCAAACGGTGTTGAAGCTTCGGTATAGCTGTCGATATCGTCCTTTACGCCGCCTACGAAGTCTATAAGAAGCTGCGCCAAAAGGGTATGACCGGCGTCGTTCGGGTGTACCTCGTCAGCCTGCGTGGTCTCCCATGCGAGATTTCCTGCTTCTATCTCGGGCATTATCGCGTCGTGATAGGAAATTACCGGAACGCCGTAATATTCGGCGATCTCTCCGTGCATATCCTGCGGGCAGCCGCCGTCCTTGGTGGTCATTTCTATAAGAACTACCGCGGGATTGTTTTCAGCCGCAAGACATTTTCTTACAAGGCTGTCCATAGTGGTCTTATAAAAATCGGTGTTGGCGTCGTTGATAAATTCGATAAAGATGATATCCGGCTTTTCGGCGAGCACCTCCGCGTCAACGCGGTGAACGCCTAAGTAGGAATCGGTCGCGCCTATACCGGCGTTAGTCGCCTTTGAGAAAAGGCAAACGTTATCCTCCCACCATTTTTCAAACTGCGCCGTGTATGTATTCTGGCTTGAAGAGGTGGTCGAGCCTGCGGTTATCGAGTCGCCGAGAAAAGCTATCTTTATCGGCGTGTCGACCTTTTCCTGCGGTGAAACGCTGTCGTCGTTCTGAAGCTCTATCGCCGCCTTGATCTTTTCCGCAAGGCGGGTCTTGTCTCCCTCAAAATAAACCGAACGTGCGATCATATTATCTGTCGGTCCCTCCTCGATGTTTATTGCCCCGTCGTTTACCGGAGCTTTAAGGTCGTCCGAGCCTTGAGCCGCGCTCTCGTCGGCAGCGCTTTCGTCAGCGGGAGCTTCTTCAGCGGAGGAGTCCGCCGCGCTTTCTTCAGCCTGCTCGCTTGCAGCCGCCGTGCTGTTGTCGGCTTTGCTTTCTCCGCCGTCGTCAGAGCCGGAGCAGGAAGCAAGGCAGACCGCGGCAAGAGTAAAGGCAGTCAAAGCTGCTAAAATTTTCTTGATCATGATCTTTTTGTCCTTTCAAAAAATTTTTGATATTACAAAACGTCTATAAAAATATTATACACCAAACCTATATATTTTTCAAGAGCTTTGTACAAAAATTTTTCTTTTGAATAATTTACGTTTTTGTAATTATTTTTTAATAGAAAATTATTTGAAATATCCGCAAAATTGTATGCGTTTGGCGATGCTTTTGTGAAAGTCTTATGAAAAAAGCTCTCCGGTTATTGACATCTGCTTTAAAATGAGTTATAATAATTACAATTCAGTAACAAAAACCAAATTACCTTTGGGAGCGCGAAATGAAAACCAAGTGCAAAACTGTAATAAAAAAGACCGCCGCCGTAATGCTTGCCGCAGCGCTGTCGTTAGGCGTGTTCGGAGGTGTCGGACAGGACGTTTACACCAATGCCGCCGACCAAGACGACTACGAGCAGAGGCTTGCGGAGCTTGAAGAAAAAATGAGAGAGCTTGACGAAAGGATAGCTCTTGCGGGCGGCGATATTGAAGGACAAAAGCAAAAGCTTGCGGCTGTAAGCGAAAAGGCTGAAGCTATACATGAAAAGATAGACAGAGTTTCGCAGAAGGCGGCGGAGATAGAAGATGAAATGGCTGATATCGACAGTCGTATGCGCGACACGCAGTATGAGCTGGATATTTGCAGACAAAACATAAAGTCCGGCGTAACGGATTTCAAGGATCGCCTGCGCGCGCTGTATGTTGCGGGAAACGATACCTATTCGGACGTTTTGCTCGATGCGGATAATTTCTATGACGTGCTTATGCGGGTCGAGCTTGTAAAGCGCGTTGCGGAACACGACAACGAGACGATAAACGGTCTGATAGACGAAAAAAACCGCATGGAACGCTATGCTGCCGAGCTTGAAGAGCAAAGCGGCGAGCTTAAAGAAAAAAGCGGCGAATATGCCAAAAAGCAAAAGCAGCTTGCCGAAGAAAACGCAGAGCTTGAAAAGCTGAAACAGGAATACGGCGATTCCATAGATTCGCTCAGCGGCGAGCTTGACGGATATATTTTGCAGTATGACGGGCTTACCGGAGAATATAACAAGGTCTCCGAGGAGGCTAAGACTACTACTGTCACCACGACCACGACTACGACAATGACGACTGCTGCAGCTAAAAAGACCAAAAAGCCGAAGGAGACGGAAAAAACCTCCGAGACCGAAGAGCCGAAGCAAACGACCGTTCCGCAGACGCAGCCTCCGGAGGAAACTACGACAACGACAACGACCACAACGACCGCCGCGCCTCCGGCAGCTGACGAGCCGCCCGAAACAACGACTGCGACGACCACTGCTGCCGAGACGACAAAAGCTCCCGCCGAAGAGCCTTCTCAGCAAGCTCCGGTGCAGACCGGCGGGGATATCCAAACGGTCATAGACTACGCCAAGGGCATGGTCGGCGGAAGGTACGTCTGGGCGGGAAACCAATACGGCGCGACCGACTGCTCGGGACTGGTAATGCTCTCCTACAGGCAGATAGGCATTGAACTGCCGCATTACGCCGCTTCACAGGCAAATTACGGAACGCTCGTTTCAAGAAGCGACATTCAGCCGGGAGATCTGGTATTTTTCGGCGGAGCAAGCTACGCTTCGATCTATCATGTGGCAATGTACATAGGCGACGGAAAAGTCGTCCACGCCGAATCGACCGCTACCGGCATAGTTATTTCCTATCTTGACAGCGTAGCGAAGTATAATAACATTACCTGCATAAAAAGACTTGTATAATTAAAAGCGTCTCCGCCGTCGGCGGGGGCGTTTTTATGCTTAATTTGAATTTTTTGCGCGCCAAAGGTTGACAAGCCGAAATATTTCTGTTATAATATATAATGTATTTCTATATGCGAAAGACGACAATTTTTACAGAGGTGAATATATAAAATGGGATTAATGAACGCATTGTTCGGAAATTATTCCAAAAAAGAGCTTAAAAGGATCGAGCCTATCAAGAATAAGGTACTCGAGCTGGAGGAGACATATTCTAAGATGAGCGACAGCGAGCTTCGCTCTCAAACGCAGATAATGAAGGATAAAATATCGGACGGACTGAGCACGCTTGACGATGTTCTTCCGGATGCTCTCGCCGTCTGCCGTGAGGCGGCGTGGAGAG
>CANQCJ010000024.1 GCA_947589205.1 uncultured Ruminococcus sp.
TGTCAGCGGTCATCAATTTCCTCGTTATCGCGCTGATACTGTTTTTGATGTTAAAGGCAGTCAACGGCGCGGTCGCAAAGGCTGCCGCCCTCGGCAAGCATGAGGAAGCCCCCGCCGCTCCGACAACAAAGGTATGCCCGTTCTGCAAGAGCGAGATACATATCGAAGCCACCCGCTGCCCGCACTGTACCGCAGAGCTTCGTTCCGCTTCAGAGCTTGAAACGGCTGAGGTCAATATCTAAAATTTAACAAATACCGACAGCGTCGTCGTTCAAGCTTCTGCTGCCGGTATTTTTTTTACTTGACAAAACGCGCCGAGTGAGTTATAATATATTGTATGGAATATTCCGCTTAACGTGGGATATTATATAAAACTTTTTTCACGAGAGGAGTAAAAAATTATGGCAAGTCTTACCAAGAACCCTAACGTAAACGCGTGGGTCGATGAAATGATAGCTCTTACCAAACCGGACAAGGTGGTATGGATCGACGGAAGCGACGAGCAGCTTCAGCAGCTTAAAGACGAAGCGCTTTCTACCGGAGAGATGATAAAGATGAATCAGGACGAATATCCCGGCTGTCTTTATCACAGAACTCTCCCCAACGACGTAGCGCGCGTTGAGGACAGAACGTTTATCTGTTCTGAAAAAGAGGAGGACGCAGGTCCTACCAACAACTGGATGGATCCCGAAAAGATGTGGGCGATGCTCGAGCCGATGTACGACGGCGTTATGAAGGGCAGAACGATGTATGTTATCCCTTATTCGATGGGACCTATCGGTTCGCCGCTCGCTAAGGTCGGCGTTGAGCTTACCGATTCTATCTATGTTGTGCTCAATATGGACATCATGACAAGAATGGGAGCTAAGGCTTTTGAGAATTTAGGCGACGAGTCGGACGACTTTGTAAGAGGCTTACATTCCAAAGCCGACGTTGACCCTGAAAAGAGATATATCGTTCAATTCCCCGAGAAGAACACTATCTGCTCTATAAATTCCGCATACGGCGGAAACGTTCTGCTCGGCAAAAAGTGCTTCGCGCTCAGGATCGCCTCCTTCCAGGGCAAGAACGAGGGCTGGATGGCGGAGCATATGCTGATCCTCGGCGTAGAAAAGCCGGACGGCGATGTAAAATACATAACAGCCGCTTTCCCGTCAGCCTGCGGAAAGACCAACCTTGCAATGCTTATCCCGCCCAAGGTATACGCCGACAAGGGCTATAAGGTATGGACTGTCGGAGACGACATCGCGTGGATGAAGCAGGGCGAGGACGGCAGACTTTATGCGATAAATCCCGAGAACGGCTTCTTCGGCGTAGCTCCCGGAACGAACGCAAAATCCAACTACAACGCGCTCGCTTCGACCAAGAAGAACACTATCTTCACAAACGTTGCGATAAACAACGAGACCATGACGCCGTGGTGGGAGGGTCTTGACAAGAACCCGCCCGTCGACGCTACCGAGTGGAAGGGCGAAAAGGTAAACGGACCGGAGTATATTGCCGCAGGCAACAAGCTCGCTCACCCGAACAGCCGCTTTACCGCTCCCGCGGAAAACTGCCCCTGCATTTCTCCCAAATTCAACGACCCCAACGGCGTTCCGATATCCGCTATAATCTTCGGAGGCAGAAGAGCAAAGACCACTCCGCTGGTATATCAGTCGTTTGACTGGGATCACGGCACGTTCGTAGGCTCTGCCGTTTCGAGCGAAACTACCGCGGCGGCAGCCGGAGCTGTCGGAGTTCTCCGTCACGATCCTATGGCGATGAAGCCGTTCTGCGGCTATCATATGGGCGACTACTGGGCTCACTGGATAGAAATGGGCAAGAAGCTCGGCGACAAAGCGCCTAAGATCTTCAACGTAAACTGGTTCAAGAAGGACGACGACGGAAACTTCATCTGGCCCGGCTTCGGCGACAACATGAGAGTCCTCGACTGGATAATCAGAAGATGCGAGGGCGAGGTAGACGCACAGGAGACCGCTATCGGATATGTTCCCAAGCCGGAGGATCTCAACCTCGAAGGACTTGACATCGACAGCGCGACTCTTGACAAGCTTCTCGACGTCGACAAGGATCTCTGGAAGGACGAGGTAGCAGAGCTGAGAGAATTCTACAAGCAGTTCGGCGACAAGCTCCCCAAGGAGATAACCGCACAGCTCGACGCTCTCGAGAGCAGACTCGGTTAAATACAAGCATAAAAAATTCGGCGGCTTTTGTTTTCAGAGCCGCCGATGTTTTTTTATTTGCCGTTTCGTATTATCATCATAAGTATCGCAAAGTAGTGGAAAACGCTGCCCGCGATGGTGAACAGATGCCATACCGAGTGAAAATATTTTTTGTTTTTCTTGACGTAAAAAATAATGCCGAAGGTGTAGAACAGTCCGCCGATGAGCAAGAACCAGAGCGACAGAGCGTTGACCCTTTCGAGCATGGGCTTTATCGCGATGATTATTACCCAGCCCATAGCCACATAGCAGACGACAGACGGCTTGCGGAATTTTTCAAGGTCTATCGAATTAAAAACTATCCCGAGTATCGCCGCGCCCCAGACTATCCCGAAGAGCGCCCAGCCGAGCGCGCCGCGAAGCGGGACGAGGGTTATCGGGGTGTACGTCCCCGCTATCAGGAAAAAGATCGTGTTGTGATCCATTATCCTGAAAAAGGCTTTCGCTTTTTTGTTGGTTATTGCGTGGTAGAGCGTCGACATCGTGTAAAGGATTATAAGCGACGCGCCGTATATAGACGCGCTGACTACTCCCCATGCGTTTGAATAGATCGCGGAAAAAACGATAAGCACCGCCGTGCCGGCTATAGCGAGCAGACCGCCCGTTCCGTGAGAAACGGAGTTGAAGATCTCTTCGCCGAGAGTATAACGTTTAACGTCCGAGATTTTTCCCATGCCTTCTCATTTCCTTTCCAAAAGTATAATACTATTATATATTATACCCTATTTTTTACGTTAAGTCAAGTATCAAACTAAAAAATACCGAGACCGCTCAAAAGAATTTTTACCCCGAGAAGTATAAGTATCATGCCGCCTATGCGCTGCGCTCCGGTCTTGTATTTGTCGCCGAAGATACCGCCTATCTTTATTCCCGCCGCCGAAAAGCAGAAGGTCACCGCGCCGATAACGCAGACGGAGCTTAGCACGGGCGTTTTTAAAAACGCAAAGGTCACGCCGACCGCGAGCGCGTCGATGCTTGTGGCTATGGCGAGCGGGAGCATCTGACCGACCGACATCGAAGCGTCCGTCTGCTCTTCGTCTTTGTCAAATGATTCCTTTATCATATTGATACCGATAAACACAAGCAGAAAAAACGCTATCCAATGGGAAAATCTGTTCACCGCGCCGGAAAACTGTCTGCCGAGAAAAAAACCGAGCAGCGGCATGACAGCCTGAAATATCCCGAACCAAAGCCCCGCGCAGAGCGCATGGGTCAGCTTTGTTTTACCTATAGAAAGTCCCTTGCAGACCGAGACCGCAAAAGCGTCGGCAGAAAGTCCCGCCGCAAGTATCAGCAGATCGGTAAAGCTCAATAATATCATTCCTTTTAGAGATTTGTTTACTATATCATAGTATTAAATTATAGCACTCTTTATGACGCTTGTCAATGTTTTTTTATCAACGTTTATTTTTTTGAAAAAAGGACTTGCATTAAAAACATATTTGTGTTATAATGAATATGTATATATCAAATTTAGAAAGTGAGGTGCGCCCAAAGGCTTGAATTTATGAACGACAGAAAAAATATTGCCGTGATCATCGCACAGCCGGAGGAGTTTTATCAGAGCAGGCTGATGCAGGGAATAACCAAGCAGGCTTTTGCCAGGGGCTACGACTGCCTTGTCTTTTCAACGGAATTTAAAGAAAACGTAGCCGAACAGGTGCTGCGCGGTGCGGCTAATATCTTTAAGCTGATGAATTTTGAGCTTATCGACGGCATTATAATAGTGCCCGACACCATAAAGGATAAAAACGCGCTCAATAGCGTCTGCAAGAGAATAAAAGAAAATTTTAACGGACCTGTCATAACTCTCGATATGGAGATCGACGGCTTCGATTCTCTCCACAGCGACGACGGCGCGGTCATCGAAGCGCTTTGTACGCACATGGCAGAGGTGCACGGCTGCAAAAGAATAGATTTTATGCGCGGCATACCCGACCACCCGCATTCGATACGCCGCGAGGAGGGCTACAGGCGCGCTATGAAAAAGCTCGGTCTTGAGGTCGAAGAATACAGACTGCATGACGGCGATTTCTGGTACGATATGGGAGAAAAGACCGCGGACGAAATACTCGCTCAGTGCGAAAACATGGCTCAGGCGGTAGTCTGCGCCAGCGACACCATGGCGATAAGCCTGACCGACGCGCTGATAAAGCGCGGAATAGCCGTGCCCGGACAGATAGCGGTCTGCGGATATGATTCGTTAGAGGACGGAAGAGAGCACGATCCGTCTATAGCCTCGGCGGAGATACCCGCGTTTTTGCTCGGAGAAAACGCCGTGACGCTGATAGACGCAAGGCTGAATAACATCCCTTACGTTCCCATGACCGAGGACGTGCAGATAATACCCGCTCAAAGCTGCGGCTGCGGCGGCAAGGCTGCCGTTTCCAAGCACATTTCCGCGCTGCCCTATAACGACAACAACTACCGCTCGCCGTTTTATTCGACCTCAAACGACATGATGAGCAGGCTTATTTCCGCAGATAATATAGATACGCTTATTTACGACATAAACTGGCTGAGCTATCAGATGATGCCGTTCACGGCGTTTATGCTGATGCTCTGCGACGACAGTCTCGGCACGGGAAGCTTCTACCGCACCGACGGCTATCCCGACGTTATGCACATGAGACTGATAAGGCGCGAGGATCTTAACGAAGCGCACATAAACGACATTCGGTTCGGCGCAAGGGAAATGCTGCCGGCGGGCTATCTGCCGGACAGACCGGCGGTATATTATTTCACCGCGCTGCATTTTATCGACCGCTGCTTCGGCTATGCCGTAATGTGCTTTGACGGAGAAACGAAAACTCCGCCGGTAGATTACCGCGATTGGCTTAGGTGCGTCTGCAACGGCATGGAATGCTTGAGAAGAAGTCTGCATATAATGGCAATGTACGAGCGCGTCAAGCTGTCGGCGGAAACGGACGCTCTTACCGGACTGCTCAACCGCAACGCGTTCAATTCCTATGTTGAGAAATTCGGAGACGGCAAAACGCATGACGCTATGATAATGATGGCGGACTTGAATTTTTTGAAGCTGATAAACGACACCTACGGGCATCTTGCGGGCGACAGCGCGCTAAAGACCGTTGCAAAGGCGATAAAGAGCGTCTGCAAAAACGAAAAAGCCTTCCGCTTCGGCGGCGATGAGTTTATGATAATCGGCGAGGGTATCTATGACGACAGACGCATTGCCGATATCATTGACGGCATAAACGATTTTCTAAGAAGGCACAGCGATTCCTCGGACGAACCGTTCAGGGTAATGGCAAGCTTCGGCGCGGTAAGCGCGAAGATCGACGGAACGACAAAGATAGACGGACTTATCCGCGCGGCGGACACCGTTATGTATAAAAACAAGCAGGCAAGCCGCGCGATAAATCACGACCCGTTCAAGAAAAAGCAGTAACGGAGGAAATAAGTATAAATATCAAAGTTATTTTTACCGGCGGGACTATCGCGGGCAGGACAGATAAAGACTGCATAAGCCTGGGCGGCGCGCCGTACGCGCTGCTCGGCGGGCTTGAAAGCGATATACGCGCCGAGATCGAAGAACCCTATTCGATACTTAGCGAGGAGCTTGACGCGTCAAAGCTGCTGATGCTTGCAAAATGTATAAAGCGCGCGCTCGACAGCGGCGGCTTTGACGCGCTTATAGTCACTCACGGAACGGATACTCTTTGCTATACGGCGGCGTTTTTGAGCTATGCTTTTGAGGGCTGCGATGTGCCGATAATTCTGGTCTCAAGCGGCTATCCGCTCGATGACAGGCGCGCTAACGGCAGGGAAAATTTCAAGGCGGCTGTTGAATTTGCGCGGCTTGGTATCGCGGGAGCGTTCGCCGTCTGGTATGCAGGCGGAGAGGCTCGGGTGCATATCGGTTCGCGGCTGTTGAGGCAGCGGGCGTTTGACGATATGCTGTACAGCGTCGGAGGGACGGTCGGGATCATTTCCGGCGGAGAGCTTCTGCGCGGCGAAGGTATAGAGTTAAATTTCAGCCGCAGCGATATGTTTTCAAAAATACCGGAGCTTGACAGATTAGACGGCTTCGGTAGGATAATGCCGTTAAGCTTCCTGCCGGATAGCTGCTTTCCGTTATTTGACGGAAGCTGTTCGGCAGTAATTTTGCAAAGCTACCATTCCGGCACGATAAATGTAAACGAGCGTTTTTTGCGTTTTGCGGAGCTTTGTGAAGCGCAAGATGTAAAGCTGTTTATCTCCGGGGTCGGAGACAGGACTGTCGAATACGAGACCGCCGCGGGATTTCGCGCTCTAAAAAATGTAAAGGTCCTGCCGCCCATGTCGCCGGACGCGGCTTATGTAAAGCTGTCGTTAGCCGCTTCACTCGGGCTGCCGCTTGAGGAATGCGCGGATACAATGTGCGGGGGAGATATTTTTTGTTGACAAAGGCTGGTAATAAATGGATATTATTGAAATAATAAAGGTCATAGTCGTAGGCATAGTAGAGGGCATAACCGAATGGCTGCCGGTAAGCAGCACCGGGCATCTTATACTGTTAGACGAGATAATGCCGCTTAAAGCGAGCGACGATTTCAAGGAAATGTTCGACGTTGTGATACAGTTAGGCGCGATAATGGCGGTCGTTGTGCTCTATTGGGGGCAGCTTTTTCCGTTCGGAAAAAAGAACAACGCAAAGCCGCTGAGCGAAAGCGGCGCGGGAGCTTACATCAAAACGGACATTTTTTCGATGTGGTTCAAGGTACTTGCCGCCTGTCTGCCCGCGGCGATAGTCGGCCTGCTGTTCGACGATCTGTTCAACGCTTTGTTCTATAACTGGCAGACGGTCGCGGTCATGCTGATACTTTTCGGAATAATTTTTATCATCGCCGAAAAGCGCAACAAAAAACGCCGGCCGATATTTAAAACGATAGAGAGTATGCCCTATAACGTTGCCGTGATGATAGGCGCGTTTCAGCTTATAGCGGCGGTCTTTCCGGGCACCTCGCGTTCGGGCGCGACGATCGTCGGCGCGCTGCTTATCGGCGTTTCAAGGACGTGCGCTGCGGAATTTACCTTCTTTTTGGCGGTGCCGGTAATGTTCGGCGCAAGCTTGCTGAAGCTTGTGAAATTCGGCTTCGACTTCAGCGGCGCGGAGCTTGCGGCTTTGCTGATAGGCATGGCGAGCGCGTTTATCGTGTCGATACTTGTTATAAAATTTTTGATGGGATACATAAAAAAGCACGACTTCACCGCATTCGGTATCTACAGGATAATTCTCGGCGCGGTCGTTATACTTTACTTTGGTTTGATCGGGAGTTAAAATATGGAGCTTAAAATTGCGGGACTTGTCAACGATTCGATAGTCGACGGTCCGGGAATAAGATTTTCCGTTTTCGTTCAGGGATGTCCTCACCATTGCTACGGCTGCCACAATCCGCAGACCTGGGATTTTGACGGCGGACAGCTTATGAGCGTTGACGAGATATTTGAAAGGATAAAGAAAAACCCGCTGCTCGACGGCGTGACCTTTTCGGGCGGAGAACCGTTTTGCCAATGCGCGGGACTTATCGAGCTTGCCGACAGGATAGCCGCGTTAAAAACGCCGAAGCTGAATATCATGTGCTATACCGGCTATGAGATAGAATATCTTATAAAAAATTCCAACGAACAGAATAAATATATCGAGCTGTTAAAGCGTCTCGATTATCTTGTGGACGGGGAATTTGATATTAATAAAAAAAGCTACGAGCTTAAATTTATGGGAAGCTCAAATCAGCGTTTTATTGACGTTAAGGCTTCGCTTGCGCAAAAAAAGATCGTCTTGGCAAAAGACCCGTGGCAGGATCCGCTGTTATGAAAATACGGATAGACATTAACGAAGCGATACGCTATATGGGCTATCGGCAAAGCCCCGACGGCGTGCAGCTCGGGCAGATAATGAAGCTTAGGGAAATGCTCGAGGAGACGGCAGAGCCTAAAAGCGTTTACAGAGTTTTCCCGATAATTTTCGGCGAAAACGAGATAACGCTTGACGGCTGTTCGGTCATACTCAAGGGCAAGGACATAGGAGCGCACCTTGACGGCTGTACCCATGCCGCGCTGATATGCTGTACGGCTTCCGCGAAAGCGGACGAGCTTATAAGGATAAAGGAGGCGGAGGATATTTCCCTCGGCTTTATGACCGACTGTCTTGCAAGCGCGCTGGCGGAGGAGGTCTGCAATGAGACCGAAAAGGAGCTTGCAAAACGGCTGCCGGGGAAATTTTTCACATGGCGTTTTTCCCCCGGCTACGGAGATCTTCCGCTTGAAGCTCAGCCGATGATAGTTTCCGCGCTTGAAGCGAACAAGCGTGCGGGAGTGTACTGCACCGAGTCGCTCATGCTGCTGCCGAGAAAATCGGTGACGGCGGTGATAGGCGTTTCCGACAAGCCGATAGAAAACAAACGGCGCGGCTGTGAGACCTGCAAAATGCGGACAAAATGCGAATTTCAAAAAAGAGGTGAGCGGTGTGAAGCTTGACAGACTTCTTAAAGAAAGAGAATTTTTATTTTTAGACGGCGCGATGGGAACGATGCTTCAGGCGTCGGGACTTAACGCGGGAGAGAATCCCGAGCTGCTCAATTTTTCCTCGCCGGAGCTGATAGAGAGCGTACATCTTAAATACATAGAAGCGGGATCGGATATTTTTTACTGCAACACCTTCGGAGCTAACCGCTTGAAGCTTGCGAATACCGGAAGGAGCGTAAAGGAAACGATCTCGGCGGCGATAGGCATAGCCCGAAAAGCAATAGAAAAAAGCGGCAGGGAGGTATACTGCGCGCTCGATATAGGTCCTATCGGACAGCTTCTCGAGCCTAACGGAGCTATGAGCTTTGACGAAGCGTATGATATTTTCAGGGAAATGGTCTTAGCGTCGAGCGGAGCGGATATCATAGCTATTGAAACGATGACCGACCTGCTTGAAGCCAAAGCCGCTCTGCTTGCGGCAAAGGAAAATTCCGATCTGCCGGTAATGGTGACGATGACCTTTGAGGAAAACATGAGGACGTTCACCGGCTGTTGTATCGAGTCCGCCGCAATGACTCTCGGCGGCTTAGGCGCGGACGCTGTAGGAATAAACTGTTCGCTCGGTCCGCGGGAGCTAAAGGGCGCGGTGGAAAAGCTCTGCGGCTGCAGTAATTTGCCGGTGATAATAAAGCCCAACGCGGGTCTGCCCGACCCGATAACCAACGAATACAACGTTGACGCGGACGAATTTGCGCGGCTTTTAGCGGAGATGATACCGTTCGGCATAAAGATAGCCGGCGGCTGCTGCGGAACAGACCCGGAATATATACGCAGGACGATAGAGGCTTTTAAAAACAAAAGCTGCGCGGCAGTAAAAAAAGCTCTGCCGAGCGCGGTCTGCTCTTCGAGTACAGCCGTGACGATAGATTCTCCGAGGATAATCGGCGAGAGGATAAACCCCACCGGAAAAAAACGCTTCAAACAGGCTCTTGCCGAGCACGATCTCGACTATATCTGCAATCAGGCGATAGAGCAGACGAGCGCGGGCGCGGAGATACTCGACGTAAACGTGGGACTTCCCGGGATAGACGAAAGGGAAATGATGGTAAGCGCGGTCAAAGCCGTTCAGGGCGTCTGCGGCGCGCCCCTGCAGATAGATTCGTCCGTACCGCAGGTGCTTGAAGCCGCGCTTAGGGTATATTGCGGCAAGCCGATAGTTAATTCCGTAAACGGCGAGAAAAAATCGCTCGAGGCGATACTTCCGCTGGTGAAAAAATACGGCGCGGCGGTCGTGGGGCTTTGTCTCGATGAAAACGGCATACCCAAAACTATGGAGGGCAGGATAGAGATCGCCGAACGTATTTGCAAGGCGGCGGACAGCTTCGGAATACCGCGTTCGGACGTTTTTATAGATTGTCTGACGCTGACCTGTTCTGCCGAACAGCAGGCTGCCATGCAGACGCTTGAGGCGGTAAGGGCGGTCAAGGAAAGGCTCGGCGTAAAGACCGTTTTGGGAGTGTCGAATATAAGCTTCGGACTTCCCGAAAGGGAGACGGTCAACCGCGCGTTTTTGACAATGGCGCTGACTATGGGGCTTGACCTGCCGATAATAAACCCGAACATAGCTTCGATGACAAGCGCGGTAAGAGCCTACCGCCTGCTTGCAAACATCGACAAAAACGCCGAAGAATATATAAAAAGCTGTTCGCAGCTGCAAGCTGCTCCCGAACAGAGGACTGAAGCATGAAGCGGCTAACATCACAAAAAAGCTTCTCGAAACGACCGACGCTATGGAGATAGTCAACGAAATGCTTATCCCGGAGCTTGACAAGACCGGCGAGGATTTTGAAAAGGGCAGGATATTCCTGCCGCAGCTTATCCTGACAGCGGGAGCGGCGCAGGCGTGCTTCGAGGTGATAAAGCAGACGCTTTTACAAAGCGGAGAAAGCGGCGTTTCAAAGGGCGAGATAGTGCTCTGCACCGTAAAGGGAGACATTCACGATATAGGAAAAAACATCGTCAAGGTGCTGCTGGAAAATTACGGCTACACCGTTATAGACCTCGGCAAGGACGTTGACCCGATGAGGGTCGTTGAAGCCGCAAAGGAGCATAATGTAAAGCTTGTAGGTCTGAGCGCGCTCATGACCACGACGCTCAAAGGCATGGAGGAGACGATCAAGCTTTTGAGGGAGCATCATGAATGTAAAATAATGGTAGGCGGTGCGGTGCTTACTCCCGAATATGCGGAAATGATAGGCGCGGATTTTTACGCCAAGGACGCAAAGCAGTCCTGCGATATAGCGAAAATCGTTTTCGGACAATAGGTTTTTTAAAAACAGGGTCTGTTAAGGATCCTGTTTTTCTTTTTGTATTTTTTGTATTTTTGCGCAAATAATAATTTTAAAAAAATACGAAAGGAAACAAAAAAATGAAAGCGATAATTGAAAGCGTTCATGCGCGGAGGATACTCGATTCGCGCGGAGAACCGACCGTTGAAGCGCAGGTGACGCTTGTAAGCGGAGAGAGCGGCATAGGACAAGCCCCGAGCGGAGCGTCGACGGGAAAAAACGAAGCGGTCGAGCTTCGCGACAGGACCGAAGCTTATAACGGCAAGGACGTTTCGTCGGCTGTAAAAAACATCAACGAAAAAATCGCGCCTATATTAAAAGGAAAAAACGCGGACGATATAGGCTTGATAGATTCGCTCATGGTGTCGCTTGACGGAACGGAGGAGCTGAGCGTTCTCGGAGCAAACGCGGTGCTGGCGGTGTCTCTTGCCTGCGCGGAGGCTTCGGCAGGGGCTGCCAAAATGCCGCTGTACCGTTATCTCGGCGGGATAAGCGCAGGGCGTTTGCCGACGCCGATGATGAACATTATCAACGGCGGCGCGCATTCGAGCGATCCGCTTGACGTGCAGGAATTTATGATAGTGCCGTCGGAGGAAACGAGCTTTTCTTCAAAGCTGAGAGAGTGCAGCGAGATATATCATTCTCTCAAGGCTATTTTGAAAAAGCGCGGACTTAGTACGGCGGTAGGCGACGAGGGCGGTTTTTCTCCGGATATCTCGACCGACACCGAAGCGATAGAGCTTATCCTTGAAGCGGCGGAGACCGCAGGCTATAAGCCGGGAAGGGACGTTTTTTTGGCACTCGACGCCGCGGCAGGCGAGTGGGCGGGAGAGAATACTAACGAATATTATCTGAAAAAAAGCGGCAGGAGCTTTACAACGCAAACGCTTGCCGACCATTGGAAAATGCTTGCTTCGGCATACCCGATAATTTCCATAGAGGATCCGTTTTCCGAGGACGACGTCGAGGGCTGGCAGGGGATAACACGCGAGCTTGGCGAAAAAATAAGACTTGTCGGGGACGACCTTTTTGTGACGGACGCTAAAAGAGTAAAAAACGGCGCGAAGCTTAAAATTGCAAACGCCGTTTTGATAAAGCCGAATCAGGCGGGAACGCTCAGCCGCGCGATAGAATGCGTCAGAACGGCAAAGGCTTACGGCTTTACGCCGATAGCTTCGCATCGTTCGGGCGAGACCGAAAGCAGCTTTATAGCGGATCTTGCCGCCGCGCTCAATGTAAGGTTTATAAAGACCGGCGCGCCCTGCCGAGGGGAAAGGACCTGCAAATACAACCGTCTTTTGCGTATAGAGGACGAGCTGTTCAAACATTGTTAGAGAATTAATGACAATTTAACGCTTGACTTGACTAACAAAATGTGTTATATTTAAATTGAAGCAAACGGCAGCTTTGGAAAGGAAAGTGAAGAAAAATGGCGGAAAAATTTTTGGAGGAATGGGACGGCTTTACTCCCGGAAGATGGAGTACGGGTTCAGTAAACGTAAGAGATTTTATAAAGAAAAATTACACGCCCTATGATGGAAACGAGGATTTTCTTGCGCCGCCGACAGAGCGGACGAAAAAGCTCTGGGGAGAGGTGCTGGAGCTTTTTGAGCAGGAGCGTCAGCGCGGCGGCGTGCTCGATATGGACACGAAAATAATTTCAACGATAACCTCTCACCCGGCGGGCTATATCGACAAGGAGCTTGAACAGATAGTCGGCTTGCAGACCGACAAGCCGTTAAAGCGCGCGCTGCAGCCGTTCGGCGGTATAAGAATGGCGGTGAACGCCTGCAAGCAGTACGGCTATGAGGTAGACCCCGGCGTTATAGAGCTTTTCACAAAGTACCGAAAGACCCACAATCAGGGCGTTTTTGACGCATACACCCCCGAGATGAGACTTGCCCGCCATGCCGGGATAATAACCGGTCTGCCGGACGCTTACGGAAGAGGACGCATAATCGGCGACTACCGCCGCGTCGCGCTTTACGGCATAGATTGGCTGAAAAAGGACAAGCAGGAGCAGATCGACACCTCGCTTATCAGAATGACCTCGAAAAATATCAGGCTGAGAGAGGAGCTTGCCGAACAGCTTCGCGCGCTTGACGAGCTTGCCGAGCTGGGAAGAATTTACGGCTTTGATATAACAAAGCCCGCGGCTAACGCTAAGGAAGCGGTGCAGTGGCTGTATTTCGGCTACCTCGCCGCCGTCAAGGAGCAAAACGGCGCGGCAATGTCCTTGGGCAGGACCTCGACGTTTTTGGATATTTATATACAGCGCGATCTTGACAGGGGAATACTCGATGAGAGCGGCGCGCAGGAGCTTATAGATCATTTTATCATGAAGCTCAGAATGATAAAATTCGCCCGCACGCCGGAATATAATTCGCTGTTTTCCGGCGACCCCACATGGGTAACGGAATCTATAGGCGGTCTGACGGTCGACGGCGAGCATATGGTGACGAAAAATTCCTTCCGCTATCTTCACACCCTTGAAAATTTAGGTCCCGCGCCCGAACCGAACATGACGGTGCTCTGGAGCTTAAAGCTGCCGCAGGCGTTCAAACGCTACTGCGCGAAGGTGTCGATAGAGACCTCCTCGGTGCAGTATGAAAACGACGATCTTATGAGAGCCGTTCACGGCGACGATTACGCGATAGCCTGCTGCGTTTCCTCTATGAGGATAGGCAAGGAGATGCAGTTTTTCGGAGCGAGAGCCAACCTTGCAAAGTGTCTGCTCTACGCGATAAACGGCGGTGTGGACGAAAAGACCAAGCAGCAGGTAGGACCTAAATACCGCCCGATAACGAGCGAATATCTCGACTATGACGAGGTTATGGAGCGGTATGAGGATATGACCGAATGGCTTGCGGGACTTTATGTGAACACGCTGAATATCATTCATTATATGCACGATAAATACTGCTATGAAAAGATACAGATGGCGCTTCACGACCGCGATGTAAAAAGATATTTTGCGACGGGAATAGCGGGACTGTCCGTTGTCGCCGATTCGCTGTCGGCGATAAAATACGCAAGGGTAAAATGTATACGCGATGAGGACGGCATAGTCACCGATTATGAGGTTCAGGGCGATTATCCGCGCTACGGAAACGACGACGACAGAGTAGATTCTATCGCGGTGGATATTGTCAGGGGCTTTATGAACAAGATAAGAAAGCACCACACCTACCGCGACGGCGTTCCCACCATGTCGATACTGACGATAACCTCAAACGTCGTTTACGGCAAAAAGACCGGTTCAACGCCGGACGGCAGGAAGATAGGCATACCGCTTGCGCCTGGAGCTAATCCCATGCACGGGCGCGATACCCACGGTGCGGCGGCTTCGCTCGCAAGCGTAGCAAAGCTTCCGTTCCGCCACGCGCAGGACGGCATTTCAAACACCTTTTCGATAATCCCGGACGCGCTCGGAAATGACGACAGCGTTTTTATGGGAGATATAGACGTTGAGAGCATTGCAAGAGAAATGGAAAAGGAGGAGGACTGAAAAAATGGGATATATGCTTAAAAAGGAGGACAATTCCAACGGAGAGCCGGAGGATCTCGCGAGCGTTATCGACAAGCTTATGGCTGACGGAAGCGGCAGACTTACGGTGGATCTCAGCAATTTGGAAAACGGGATAACCTTTACAACGACAAAAAGCACCGACTGCGGCAGTTTAGGCGCCTGCGCGCAGCCGAACGAAGCTTCGATAGACGAGGAGGGAGAACAATGAGCGACAGGATAGATAATCTTGTGGGTCTGCTGGACGGCTATGTTGAAAAGGGCGGACATCATCTGAACGTCAACGTTTTTAACCGCGAAACGCTGATAGACGCTCAGAAGCACCCGGAAAAATACCCGCAGCTCACGGTAAGGGTATCGGGCTATGCGGTAAATTTCGTAAAGCTTACCAAGGAACAGCAGGACGATGTTATTTCAAGAACGTTCCATGAAAGCATCTGAATAAAGCTCAAAAGCGGGAGTGCATTTAAAAACACGCTCCCGCTTTTTTTTTTATTTATTTTTCCCGAAAAATTTTTCAAAAATTTCCGCTATCTTAAAAGAATATGTTATCCTGTCGCTGCCCGGTTCTTTTTCGGCTGCCGCCGAGCCGGTGAGCTGCGGAAAGATCAACAGCTCCTTTTGCACCCGCGCAAGCTCCGGAGAATTCGGCGTGCCGAAGATAAGCGCCGCGGCAAAAGAAATAATGATCGACATTTTTAATTTTCTAAGCATATTTTTTCGCTCCCGTCTTTAAGATTATTATTATCATTGACAGAGAGCGGAAAAAATATGCAGCCTAACAATAAAAATTATTCCAATTCAAACGCTCCGGTGTAGAGCTGATAATACTTGCCCTTTTGCGCGATAAGCTCATCGTGGCTGCCGCGCTCGATTATCCTGCCCTGCTCGAGTACCATGATAACGTCGGAATTTCTTACGGTAGAGAGCCTGTGGGCGATAACGAATACCGTTCTGCCGTACATAAGACCGTCCATTCCGCGCTGAACGAGAGCCTCCGTTCTCGTGTCGATAGAGGAGGTCGCTTCATCGAGTATCATAACGGGCGGGTCGGCTACTGCGGCGCGGGCTATCGAGATCAGCTGACGCTGACCCTGCGAAAGATTCGCTCCGTTTCCGGTAAGCATAGTGTTATAGCCGTCCGGCAGGCGGGTTATAAAAT
>CANQCJ010000025.1 GCA_947589205.1 uncultured Ruminococcus sp.
CGGTTCAAGGCGATGTTCAACAACAACAAGGGCGTGACCCTCCACCCCGCGCTCGAGGACGTTTCGTTTAAGGTATATCCCGGAGAAGCTGTCGGCTTTATCGGCAGGAACGGCGCGGGCAAGTCAACGATCTTAAAGCTGATAACCGGAGTAAGCTTCCCTACGACCGGAGACGTGACGGTGCGCGGAAAGGTCGCGGCGATGCTCGAGCTTACGGCGGGCTTCAGTCCTGATATGACGGGGCGTGAAAACATCGTCATGAAGGGTCTGCTGCTCGGGCTTGACGAAAGCGATATTGCGGAGATAGAGGACGATATCGTTGATTTTGCGGAGCTTGACGAATACATCGACCAGCCTGTCAGGACCTATTCGAGCGGAATGAAAATGCGTCTCGGCTTTGCGATAAACATAAATATCCGCCCGGATATCCTTGTCGTGGACGAAGCGCTGAGCGTCGGCGACGCGCGTTTCAGGAAGAAGTGCCGCAAGAGCATTATGGCTCTTATCAAGAGCGGAGTAACGGTGCTGTTCGTTTCCCACTCGGCGGACGCGCTTATTTCGACCTGTAACCGCGCTATTTATCTGAAAAACGGACTTATAGATTTTGACGGACCGGTCGAGGACGCACTGGACAGATACAACAGCGATGTTGAAGAAATTCGCCGCAAGCGCAGGGAGAAGCGTGAAGCGAAGAAAAAGCGTCTCGAAGCAAAGCTTGCCAAAAAGCGCGCCAAAGCGCGGCAGGCGGCGGAAGCTAACGAATAAAAATAAACCGCGTTCGCAGTAAAAACGAACGCGGTAATTTTTTCAGCTTATTTCGTAGAGCATATCCTGATAAAGTCCGCAGTAGTCGGTCTTGTTCTCTTTTATGAAGGAGATAGCCGCGCGGGGGTGGCGGTTGAGCGCGCCGGTAAGCATATAGGGCACGTCATAGCCCCATACAGAACCCTTTGCGCGTTCCTCGGGGATATATTTTTCGACAAATTTCAGCGCAGGCATTATGCTGTAGTTAGGATTTTTGAGGAAGCTGAGCATCTGCTCCATAAAGCAGTTGCCTGCGCCTCTGCCCATTCCGCTCATTGTCGCGTCGACGTAGCTCGCGCCGTGAGCGATAGCCTCTATCGTATTGCCGAACGCAAGCTGCTGATTGTTGTGCATATGAACGCCGACCTTTTTGCCCGCCGCTTCCGCCGCCGTGCAATACTGGTCGGTCAGCTTTCTGAGTTGCTCCGGATAAAGCGAACCGTAGCTGTCAACTATGTAGATAACGTCGACGCTGCTCGAGCAGACAAGCTCGAGAGCCTTTTCGATATCGTCCTCGCGGCTCGCGGAGATCGCCATGATATTGACGGTCGTTTCATAGCCGAGATCGTGACAGTATTCGATCATTTCAAGCGCGCCGGGCATCTGGTGCGTATAGGTCGCGATCCTGATAGTGTCGATAACGCTTTCGCTTTTGGGGATAATATCCTTTCTGAAATCGCAGCGTCCGACGTCCGCCATTACGGAAATTTTCAGCCTGCTGTCGTTCTCGCCGACGATAGCGCGGATATCCTCCTCGTCGCAGAACTTCCACTTTCCGAAATCCTCTCTCTTGAAAAGCTCCTTTGAAGCCTTATATCCAAACTCCATGTATTCGATACCGGCTTTTATATTTGTCTGATACAGCGCCCTGACGAACTCATCGGAAAAATTAAAATCGTTCACAAGCCCGCCGTCGCGTATAGTCGCATCAAGAAGCTTGATGTCGGGTCTGTAGGAGATGAGATCTCCTCTTTGCTTTGTCATTTTTTATTACTTCCCTTCCCAATTTAATGCTTTAAAGCGAACAATTATATTATAGCACCGTTCACCTATTTTGTCAAGTAAATTTTTTGTTAAACAAAGCCGCCCAAAAAGGACGGCTTCGTTTGTTTATTCGGACGAATTATTCGTCGTCATCGTTTTTCTTTTTTCCTGCGATAGCAATTCCCGCTGCGAGGAGCAGTGCGGAAGCTGTTGCCGCTGCCGCGCCGGTGTTCGGGTTTCCGCCGCCGCCATTGCCGCCTGCGGACGAAGCCGTACCGGTAGAGTTGGTGCCGGTGCCGCTGCCGGAATTGTTTGAACCGCTTCCTGATGTCGTCAGACCATTGCTGTTAGTGGTAACGTCTCTGCTGTCGTCAAAGGAGGATGCATCGCTCGAAGTCGTTTCGCTCGAGGAAGCTTCGCTGCTTTCGTCAACAGTCGAGCTGTTTTCACTTGAAGTGGTCTCGCTTGAAGTGGTTTCGCTCGAGTTATCCTCCTTGGAGGAGCTGTCAGCGGTCGACGAAGAATCTGTCGTGCTTGACGAATCCGTATTGCTCGACGAATCTGTCGTGCTTGAGCTGTCGTCCGGCTTAGAATCGGTCGTGCTCGAAGAATCCGTACCGGGACCCTCGGGCTTAATGTCGGTTCCGCTCGAGGAATCATCGGGGTTAGTCGGCTGCTGAGGCTGCTGAGGCTGTTGAGGCTGCTGGGGCTGCTGAGGCTGCTGCGGTGTAGGTTCAGGTATATTCTTTACTACAACAGTCTTTCCATCGCTTCCCTCTAATGCGCCCAAATTCTTGCCGTTTTCGGAGATCTTGACATCTTTTACCTTTCCGCCGTCTGTAACCGTGAAGGTTATTACGGTCGTGTTTGTGGGCTGGAGGAATCCGGCAGGAGCAACGATCTCTTTGATCGTGTAAGTACCTGCTTTAAGCCGGAAGTGCTTGGCTTGCGAACCGGAAGTCCAATTTGTTTCGGTCGTGCCTTCGGGATAGGTATCAGATGCTTTGCCGTCTGCATCGGTCTCTGCGATTATCGCGCCGTCTGTCGTCGTCAGCTTCATTTGCGCGCCGCTAAGCTCATCGCTGCCTGTGGTGGACTGCTTGCTGATGCTGATAACTATCGGCTTGTTGGTAACAACTATCCTGTCATCGCCGGATCTATAAGCTGTAAGCGCATCATTTGCGGTGTAGCTTACGTCCGTAATGCTGCCGTTTTCGTCGACCGTAAAGGTTATCGTGGTTTCGACCGGCTGAATGTAGCCTGCGGGGGCGGTCACCTCTGTAAGAGTGTACGTGCCCTTTGCAAGCCGGATATGCGTGGCTTCTTTGCCGGAGGTCCATGTGATATTTTTTGTGCCATCGTCATACTTTTTAACAACGCTGCCGTCTTTATCAACTACCGCGGTGATCGCGCCGTCAGTGGTCGAAAGTGACATTTCAGCATCGGCGATCTCACTTCCGCTTACTATATCCGTCTTGCTTATGTCGATGATAAGCGCTTTATCGGTCATGGTGACTGTAGCTGCCTGATCATCGGTGTAAACCGGCTTTCCGTTTTCTATAACGGGCTTTCCGTCCTTGTCGGTCTTGACTGTGTGTGCAGCGCCCTTTTCGTCAATGAAGAAGCAGATATCGGTAGTCACTTCGTAGCCTGCGGGCGCGGCGTTCTCGTGGAGAACGAACAGTCCGGTCTTGATCTCCTTTTCTTTCAGGTCATCGGTGGATATCTCGTGAGGTGTCGTTTCGGAAGTCCAGTTAAATATGGGCTTGTTAACATCGAAGTCATATCCGGTAACATTGCCTTCATTATCCTTGACCTCGTTGAGCTTGTGAATGCTCAGCTCTGCGCCGGCAAGCTCTGTACCGCCCATATCCTGCTTGCTGAAGCTGTTGTCAGACTTTTCGGGCTCGTTGAGGATAACTAACGCGCCGTCTACCATTGCGTATTTGCCGGAATTTGAAGTAGTATACTTGATCTTGCCGTTCTTTACGGTAAATGTAACTGTGGTGTCGAGCGGCTGATAGCCGTCGGGCTGTACGGTCTCGGTTATCGTGTACGTACCGTCTGCGAGTGTGAACTGTTTCGGCGTTTTGCCCGATTTCCACTCGTAGTAATATTTGCCATTTTCAGTGGCAGTCGCAAATTTTTCTGTGCCGTTATCATCGGTATAACCGATAGACTCTTTTCCGCCGTCAGTGGTTATTTTGAGTGTCGCACCTTCAAGCTCCTCAGTGCCAAAAATTGACATCTTGGAAACTGAAATTGTTCCGCTCTTAGTGTTGTAGATAGTTACGCTGTCGCTGTTCGCGCTGTAACCAAACGACTTGGCATCGGGAAGCTTTTCTTCGCCGTGATAAATTCCGAGTGTTTCTATTGTTCCGACCTTATTTACTTTAAACTTGAATACGGTCTCAAGCTTGCTGTATTTGTCGGGTGCGCCGGTTTCGGTAAGGGTATAAATGCCGGGTTTAAGCCAGAATTTAGCATCTGTGCCGCTGCTCAGCCATTCTTTAGTTTCCTTCCATTCTCCGGCGGGCTGACCCTCAACGGGTTTTACATCGGGAGCGCCATCGAAGATAGTTTTTCCGCTAAGGCTTTCGAGCTTCAATGTTGCTTTTTCAAGCTCTTTTTCGTCTGCGATATCCCTCTTGCTGAAGCTGAATATCGTGCGTTCGTTCTTGACAACTAACCTGCCGTTTTCATCGACCAAAGAAATCTCATTCGCTTTTGAAGCTTCTAACTCGGTATCGCCCTGTTTTACCGTTTCAACGGTAACAGTTCCGTCATTTCCTACAGTAAAGGTGATAACGGTCGTTATGCCGAGCGACTTGTACCCTGCGGGAGCAGTGGTCTCTTTAAGCTCGTATGTACCCGGAGTGAGGGTAACAGTGTTTGTCTCTTCTGTGGATGTCCATTTGAGAGATTTTGCATCAAGCGACTTATCCTCAGCAGTAGAATCAAGTATCTGAGCGATCGTGCTCTTTGCTGTCAGAACCATTTCAGCGCCGGCGATCTCTTTTTCGGAAACCGCGTCGAGCTTGGAAATATCCACCGTCTTTTTCGGCGCGTTCTTGACAATAAGCTTAGTATCGCCGTCTTTGGTTATAAGATCATTGGTGTCTGTAATTACATTATCATCGCCGTCGGTAACTGTAAGATCGGTGATCCTTCCGTATTCGTTTACTTCAAATGTAAACACGGTGTTTACCGGCTTAGCGTAGTCTGCGGGTGCAGCCACCTCTGTAAGAGTGTATTTGCCCTTTGCAAGCTGGATATGCTTGGATTCCTTACCGGAAGTCCATGTGCATTTCAGTCCTGTAGCTTTTCCGTTATTATCCTTTTCAAATTCAACAGAACCGTCAACTGTACGATTTCCGTCAACTTCCTCGGTCCACGCATTGACTATCTTGCCGTTATCGGTCGTAAGCTCCATTTTTGCGCCTTCAAGTTCATTTGAATTTGCAACGTCCTGCTTGCTTATGTCGATGATTATCGGCTTATCAAATATAGTTATAGTGCCGGCAGCTTCATCATATTCAGCTTCGTCAGCGTTTACTGTTCCTAATGTAACTACTCCTTTTTCAATAGTAAATTCAACTGCTGATCCAAGCTTATTATAGCCTGCGGGCGCAATAGTTTCGGTCAATGTATAGCTTCCGTCTGCAAGTGTAAATGTTACAGCTTCATCATCGGATTGCCACTCAGCTTTAGCGGCATCGGTAAGCTCAAGTGATTCAGAAGTTATCGTTCCTTTTCCGTTATTTTCGGTCAAAGTAAGTGTCGCGCCGGGAAGCTCGTCTGAACCGAATATAGATTTCTTGGAGATCTTGACGGTCGCTGTTTTTTCGGTCTCATCGTTTTTGGTATTTGTTACGGTAAAGGCGTATTCATTGGAGCTGATTTTCGATGTGAAATCTGTACCTGCGATACCGTTTTCTGTTAGTGAATAGTCGATCTTCTGACCGTGATCGTCATATATCGGCATATCCTCTAT
The DNA here is from genome assembly GCA_947589205.1 of uncultured Ruminococcus sp. Classification (GTDB taxonomy): domain Bacteria; phylum Bacillota; class Clostridia; order Oscillospirales; family Ruminococcaceae; genus YE71. The sequence continues at coordinate 5,783 of CANQCJ010000025.1, forward strand.
TGTAATTATAGTGGTCGTATTATCAGCTGTGCCGTCTTCGAGTGTTTTAGTTATCTCTGTTTCTTCGGTTTTCTCGGTCACTCCATCATTGCCGACCTTATAGAGCGCTTTACCGGTAATATAGTCGGGAAGTTCAAATGCTATCGTTCCGTCCGCAATCGGGTCTGTTACCGTAAGCGCAATTCCGGCATTGTATACTGCTGCGGCAGGAGTGCTTTCTTTGGCAGCTTCAAGGTCTACAGATATATTGTTATTTTTAAGCGTTACAAACTGCGACTCTCTTACCTCTGAAGCCACACCGCCCTTGACATCGAATCTGTAGTAAAAGTCTCTGTCGGCAGCCGTGTAAACAAACAGATAATCGCCGTCCTCAAGCTTTACGGAATCCTTGTTGTCAATAAGATCATCTGCATTTTCAATTCCGGCATATTCGTATCCCGTCTGAGTAAGAATGAACTCAACGGCATTCTTCTCGCCCGGTGTAGGATCATAATCCGTTCCGTCCGAATTTTTCCATTCCTTCGTTATCGTGATCTCGGTTTTATCGGAATCGGGGATGGTGGGGGTGTCGGGTTTTACGGGGGTGGTGGAGGTGTTGGTGATAACAAGGTCATCAATTACGATAGTTTCATTTGGCTTCACATCATCACATACGATATAACCGCCATCTTTCAAATAGCTGCTATCATATGAAGCCTTGTAACCATCAACTTCAATTTCTTCGATCTTATAGGCAAAGCTGTTTCCGGCACTATCTTTAGTGATAAGCTCATCTATCCAGAAAGACCACTTTCCATTTCCATCATCACTAACAATCAGCGTATTGCCGTTATACTGATTTTCTTCAACAAATTCGTATGTATTCTTTCCATTTTTAGATACTATTTTATACTTACTTAATTTAACATTGAGAGAAGCGGGTCTATCGGCAGCATTTCCATCTTTCCATATTTTCGTTCCCTCAATTTTTATTCTTGTTGCGTTATCAGTATATTTAACAGTGGAATAACTCTGGTATTGACCAAATGACAGTTTATTTGCATTTGATATATTATAATTGCCATAACCTGAAAGCGAAATAGTATTTGAATAGAGATTATCAGTATCATCAGATAAGTACTCTTCAGGAACATTTAATGTTTTGTAATCAACGTAATAAGTTATCCTGTAATACGTCTGATCTTTAAGGTTAAATATCAAACGATTAGTCTTTTCGTCATAATCAGCTTTTACTAATTTTGTAACATCTTCCGATGAACCGTTCGCATTTATTTTCTCGATTTTTAAAGGATGGTTTTCACAGTCTTTTTCATGCAGCGACAGTCTAAGTCCCATCTTATCTGTAGCAACAAGTAGATCATCAGTACTGTCATTTTTTGTAAGTTTAAGTCTAAGAGAGTTAAAATCAATAATATAGCCTTGTGTAACAGTACCATCTATTATACCATCAGCATTACTAAGCTGTTCACCATAAGTACGCTTATCAAGAATATTCGTTTTGGATATTTCTTTAGAATATACCGCTGTTACATCTTCAGCGTCTACCAAAGTATCTTCACCGTTTTTTACAACTACATCAGCTTTATTTGTAAACTCAATTTTTTCAGTTTCATATATATTTTCTTTAGTATTCAGCTTTTCAATTACCTCGTCAAGCGTTTCCTGGTAGCTTTTACTATCCATTTGAGTTACATAGATAATACACAAATAATTCTGAGTATTTTCATTAAGCTTTTCTGCTGTCTGCTGATCTACTGTGACAGTAAAGACGATCGATCCATCTTCTTTTACTGTATAATTTATTTTATTCTCATCGTTTCTGCTTAATCCATCATCAGACGGTGCGGCGCCGTACGATACTGCAATTCCATAAAAAGCGCTGTCCGGAATCATCTCACAGCCTTCGGGAAGAGTATCAGTTATTGTTATGGTATCTCCTGCTTTCCAATCCTGCTTCTTGTTATTAAGATATACCTTCCAAGGAATAGGCATAAGATAATCATTATAATTAGATGTATCTATATTACTTTTATCTTTTTGTACAACATAATCCTGAATATATGTAGCTTCGGCGTTATCAGTATAATAACCGGAATTGTAACTCATAGAAAGATCGACTTTGTTAATATAGGAATCGCTAAGTGAAAAACCTGCTGCGGGCTCTGATTGATACGTAATTGTTACAGTATTGCCCATCAGGTGTTCTTTTACAAACGAATCAATAAATTCCAATGTAAATTCTTGATCTTTATTCCAATTGCCACTGTTCCAAATCAACTCTTCAAGATTTTGTGATACGTTGTAGGTTTCACTTGTTCCTTCACCTGAAACAGTTATCGTAACAGATTCCGGAATTATATTTAGATTTCCGTATCCGCTTCCCCATTCAGAATATGTATTGTCATATATTTTAAGTCCTGTTACATCACTTTGTACTTCTTCATAAGAGGGAACTTTAAACGTCACTTCCCAATTAAGCTTGCCGTCCTTTATTCCTGAAAACTTCTTATCTACACTTATTCCAACGCCTTCAGAAACAACAACGCTTTCTGTTTTTTCAAAAATCTGCTTATCATTATTTTTATTAACAAATTCACCTGTGATCTTATTATCAACCGTTGTCTTTATATCACTGTTGATAAGATCATCAGAAACCGGAGTTTCATAAGTAAAGCTGTAATTGCCGTCTTCATCAAAATTCTCCGATTTTAAATCATTTAATTTTGCTGTAAATTTTCCGCCATCATCTTTAAAGCCCTCATCTAAAAGCGCTTGCTTAAGAGCATCAAGAGCTTGACCATCCAGATTCTTTACCGGCATATCAGTTATTGTAACCTGGTCTTTTTCATAATCCCCGATATTTACGGTAATTGTCCAAGCTATAGTTTTGTCTTCTTTATTAAATGTACCCGATTTGTTTACTGCGGCGCTTAACAGCTTAGGATAATCTTCATCCTTAACTGTTTTTTCCTTATCCTTGCTTTTAACAGTAAATGTGATAGTGTTTTTGTTGCCATTCCAAGAAGTCAGGTCAGCGTCTTTCTTCATTTTTACTGTATAAGTAAAAATCTCACTGTTCGGCATATTCCATGACTCTTCATTATGCTGTATATTATCACCATCTTTAAATGTGAAGGTCTTTGTTGCAGGGTCGTAATTAACATTGTCGCTGACTTTGGTAACTTCTCCGTAGTTATCACCAAATTCATCAACAAAAGAAAAACTTAAAGCTTCTTTATTACATTTTCCTGACATACCGCCTTTTATCGAAAAATCAACATAATACTCTCCATCATCTCCGCGATAAATATTGCCGGAAGACTTATCGACACCTATTTTCAGCGAATCATTGCCGGGGGCAGTAAATGTTTTACCAAAGAAATTGAATTTATAATCGCCCAGATCGTCAGTATCAAGGTCGTCCAAGCTGAGCTGTCCTTTAAATCCAAAGGTTCCATTATATCCGGAAGTACCCTCGGTAGCATTTGGATCATTGATCTGTATGTCTATTTGACCATCATGTATAGTGTACATATACATATTAGTAGATGATGTTCCGTTTAGATCCTTAACACCCGAAAACTTATCATTAATACTGTAAAGATAGTGGAATACTTTCTTTGAAAGAACAGACCTCATTTCCGGATCTGACATATATTGGTCAGGAATTCTCCAATCAAAATCAAATTCCACACTATTTCCGTTAGTTATCTGCGGAAGCACAGTGCTTTCATCAGTCAAATCATAACTTATACCGTTGATCTTTATCATCAGCCTATAGATGTCAACTATATCAGTTATATCGTAGCTGTCATCGCCGATCTTCCCGCGTGTCTGATCCGGCACTGCAAACACCGAAATATCCGGCATAATAACGCTGAGCATCAAAACGAGGGAGGTCAGCGTAACAAGGAAGCGTGACCATAAGGTCTTTTCCTTTTGCATAAATAAAACTCCTTTCATAAATTAAAATAAAGAAATAACTATGAAAAAATTATAACACATTATTAAAAAATTGTCAAGAGAAAAATAGTCAAATTATCGGTCATAATTTATGCAGTTTTCACAAATTATCAGTCGTTTTTCCTTGAAAATTCCACAGCCGCGCCGATAAAGTCTTTAAAGAGCTTGTGCGCCTTGTTGGGGCGGGACTTAAACTCGGGGTGGAACTGCACGCCGACGAACCACGGGTGTACCTCCTGCGGCAGCTCGATTATTTCCACAAGCTTTTCGTCCGGCGAAAGTCCCGCAAGCAGCAGACCCGCCTGGGAAAGCGTTTTTCTGTAGGCGTTGTTGAATTCCCAGCGGTGGCGGTGACGCTCGTAGATGAGCGGTTCGCCGTAGACCCTGGCGGAGATCGTGCCGGGGGTCAGCTTGCAGGGATAAAGTCCGAGACGCATAGTGCCGCCCTTTTCGGTAATATCCTTCTGCTCGTCCATAATATCTATGACCGGGTGCTCCGTTTCGCCGAATTCGGTGGAATTTGCTCCGTCAAGCCCCGCCGCATGGCGCGAATATTCAACGACCGACATCTGCATTCCCAGACATATGCCGAACATCGGCATGAGATTTTCCCTGGCATACCGTATCGCTTCGATCATGCCCTCTATTCCTCTGTCGCCGAAGCCGCCCGGAACGATTATACCGTCGCAGCCCGAAAGCATTTGCCCAACGGTGTCGGCGGTTATATCCTCGGATTGTATCCACTTGATCTTAACGCTCGCGCCGTTTTCAAAGCCGCCGTGCCTTAACGCCTCGGCTACCGACAAATAAGCGTCCTCAAGCTCGACATACTTTCCGACAAGTCCGATAGTGACCTCCTTGTCGCAGTTATTCACCCTGTCGATCATCTCCAGCCAGTTGCTAAGATCCGGCTTGCGCTTTTCAAGTCCGAGATGCTCGCATACAACGTCCGCAAGCCCCTCCTTTTCCAGCCATATCGGCACCTCGTAAAGAGACGGCGCGGTCAGGTTCTGAATAACGTCCTCGGTGTGTACGTTGCAGAAAAGCGCGATCTTCTCGGTCATTTCCATAGGTATCGGCTGCTCTGAGCGCAGCACGAGAATGTTCGGCTGTATGCCGAGAGACAAAAGCTCCTTTACAGAATGCTGCGTCGGCTTTGATTTTAATTCCTTAGAGCCGGAAATGTACGGCACAAGGCAAACGTGTATGAACACGCTGTTTCCTCTGCCCATTTCCTTTGAAGCCTGCCTTATAGCTTCGAGAAACGGCGTCGATTCGATATCTCCGACCGTTCCGCCGATCTCGGTTATAACGACGTCAGTATTCGCCTGATTTCCGACGCGGTAGAGACGTTCCTTTATCTCGTTGGTGATGTGCGGGATTATCTGTACGGTAGAGCCGAGATAATCTCCGCGGCGTTCCTTGTTGAGCACCGTCCAGTATATCTTGCCCGTCGTGACGTTGGAATTTACCGAAAGATTCTCGTCGATAAATCTCTCGTAGTGTCCTAAGTCGAGATCCGTCTCCGCTCCGTCGTCGGTGACGAATACCTCGCCGTGCTGATAAGGCGACATCGTGCCGGGATCGACGTTTATGTACGGATCGAATTTCTGGATCGTCACACTGTAGCCGCGGCATTTGAGCAGCCGCCCGAGAGACGCCGCCGTTATGCCCTTGCCGAGACCCGAAACAACTCCGCCCGTAACAAAAACATACTTTGTTGCCATATTTTTTCAACCTCCCCTTGAATTATCGGTTATAAAAACACTTATAAATATAATAACAAATTTTTTGCAAAATTTCAAGGGGTAAACGATATATTTATTACTTTTTTTACTTTTTCCCCGCGCCCGCGGCGCGCTTTATGACGATTTTTAAAGCATTATCCTAAAAAGCCGCCGTTAAGCGGGAATAATTTTGTAAAAATTGCAGATTGTTTTTTTAGCTGTTTTAGTATATAATAATGTTGTGCGTAATTTTTTTGTAAAAAAACCTCATATTTTACGAAACGAGGCAAGCTATGCGTGAAAATGAAAACGATATGGAGTTAAGCGAGCTTATCTCCTCGGCTAAGGAAAGCATAAAGCATCAAGAAGCGTCTGAGCAAGCTCAGACCAACGAGCAGGCTCAGACCGTTCAAAGCGGCGAAAGTGATAAGAGCCGCGAAGAGCCGCCTAAAAAGCCGGCGTCTCCGCCGGATATTTCTTTTAAAAATTCTCCGCTGACCAATGCGGCGGCTGCGAGCCGACCCGCGCAGACCGAACGCAAAGTCCCCCCGAAGCGCGAGCAGACTCCGTCAGGAACGTCCCAAAAGCCGTCTGACGGCAGTGCGAACGCGGCAAAGAAGCGTCCGTCCGGCGCAAACAGCGCTGCGAAAGGGTCTGTAAATAATTCGGCTAAGGGCGCTGCGAAAAGACCGCAGGGAGCAAAAGCAAGGTCTGACACCGGCAAAAAAACGGCTTCCAAGCCGTCCGAAAAAAAGACCTCGGCTAAAAGGCCGGTATCCGCCGAAGCGGTAAAAAAGACGTTTACCAAAAAACAGGCGGCGACTATCGGCGGACTTATCTTAGCCCTGCTTTTGGTGCTTATCCTTATTATATATATAATCTTCTCGTATTATTTCAACCTGCTCGACAGGGATAAGGACGTCATAAACAATTCCGAAGCGATGACCTATTCGGACGTAGACCTTTCAAAGCCCGACACCCTAAACCGTCAGGAGGAGGACGAGAGGTTAAAGGAGCTTTTGGCAGACGGCGAAAAGATAACCAACAAGGACGTTATGAATCTGCTGCTTATCGGCGAGGATCTTAGAGACACCGAATCGGGCGACGCGGGAAACACCGACGTTATGATGATAATTTCGGTAAACACCGTGGACAAGACGATAACGCTCACATCTATAATGCGCGACTGCTATGTTACCTTCCAGGACGCTAACGGCTGGTGGTACAGCAGCAGGATAAATTCCGCCTACTGGCACGGCGGCGTTGAGCTTACTCAGCAGACTATCGAAAATTATCTCAACGTAAAGATAGACAGGTATGTTCTCGTAAACTTCAAGACGTTTATTGATATAGTGGACACTATCGGCGGACTCGACCTTACCGTTACCGACGAAGAAGCAAACGGCTATCCCGGCGCAGACCCGAACGGCGACAACACAAGAGGTATGCAGAACCCGCTCGATGAGCAGAACAAGTACCTCGGCAACAAAAAGGGTACGGACTACATCAAAAAGGGCGGCGATCTTCACTTAAACGGAAATCAGGCTCTCGCTTACGCAAGACTGCGCCATGTGGGTAATTCCGATTACGACCGCACCCGCCGCCAGCGCACCGTTATAACCGAGATAATCAAGAAAACGCGCGGACTTTCGCTTACCGAGATAAACGACCTCGCGCTTAAAGTCCTCCCGCAGCTAAAGACCGATATAACCAAAAAAGAAACGCTGCGCCTGATAGCCGACCTGCTCGATTACAGAAATTATGAGCTTCAGGAATTCCGCGTTCCCGCAGACGGCACGTTTACCGAACCGACCATAGACGGCATGGACGTGCTTTCGGTAGACTATCAGACAAACGCGCAGATGTTCAAGGAAAAGGTCTACGGCTCTGTAGAGACCGACGCCGAAGGCAACGAGACCGATATGACGATAGAATAAAAAAACAAAATATTTTTTTACAGGCGCGTCCGGAAAAAAACGGGCGCGTTTTTTTGCTGTCAACCCGCAGGCGCACAAAACATATAATGTAGTATATTTCGACAAAATGGTATAGCCCTTCTTTGTATAAGACGGTACAAAATCGGCAAAAATGCTTTTAGAGGTAAGAAGTAAGAGGTAAGAGGTAAGAGCTTAGCAGCTTCAAAAATTTCTAAACCTCTATACCGCTGAGCGTTAAGCTCAGCGAAAAATGATCCTACCTTAGACTCTACCGGTCTGAACGAAGTTCAGACGCTTACCTCTTAAAAGCCGGAGCGCAAGCGCAGGCGTTCTAACATCTAATAAAGGAGTGAATAAAGATGAGTGTACACAGAGGCGAAATATATTACGCCGATCTAAGCCCGGTCGTTGGGTCGGAGCAGGGGGGCATTCGTCCGGTACTTATTGTGCAAAACGACGTCGGCAACCAACATTCGCCGACCGTTATCGCCGCGGCGATAACCAGCCGCCACGACAAAGCGAAGCTGCCGACCCATATCGCCGTGGGCGGCGGAGAATGCGGGCTGGAAAAGGATTCTATCGTTCTGCTCGAACAGATACGCACGCTGGACAAAAGACGGCTAAAAGAAAGAATGGGAGAGCTGGACGCCGCCAATATGTCAAGAATAGATTCCGCATTGTCCATCTCCTTCGGTCTCGGCAATTCGGGAAGATGACAAATGAACCGAGATAACTTAAATCTTGCATAAAAGCGCGTCTTTTTGGCGTTATAAACGATTTTTTTGCAATTTTTTAAAAAAATTTTTCAAAAACCGATTGACAAAGCCGTTTTAATATGTTATAATGATAGTGCTTTAAATGCTTTGGCACGGAGCGTACTTTAAAGCTCCACTGTCAGCGGCTATAATTTATAACAGGAGGACATTTAAAATGGCAATCAAAAATGAGTATCTTGCGGGCGTTTACGCAAAGGTAGAGCAGAGAAATCCCGGCGAAAAGGAATTTCTTCAGGCGGTAAGAGAGGTTTTAGAGTCGCTCGAGCCGGTCGTTGAACGCAGACCCGACATCGTTGAAGCGGGCGTTATCGACAGGATCGTTGAGCCTGAGCGTCAGATCATCTTCCGCGTTCCGTGGGTTGACGACAACGGCAAGGTACAGGTAAACAGAGGCTTCAGAATACAGTTCAATTCCGCTATCGGACCCTACAAGGGCGGTTTAAGACTTCACCCGTCCGTATGCGCTTCCGTTATCAAGTTCTTGGGCTTCGAGCAGATCTTCAAGAATTCGCTCACCGGTTTGCCTATCGGCGGCGGCAAGGGCGGTTCGGATTTCGACCCGAAGGGCAAGTCCGACGGAGAGGTAATGCGCTTCTGCCAGAGCTTTATGACAGAGCTTAGCAAGCACATCGGCGCGGACACCGACGTTCCCGCGGGCGATATCGGAACAGGCGCAAGAGAGATAGGCTTCATGTTCGGTCAGTACAAGAAGCTTAGAAACGAGTTTGTCGGCGTGCTCACCGGCAAGGGTCTTTCCTACGGCGGTTCTCTCGCAAGAACAGAAGCTACCGGCTACGGTCTTTGCTACTACACCGCAGAAATGCTCAAATGTATGAAGAACGACAGCTTTGAGGGCAAGACGGTAGTTATCTCCGGTTCGGGCAACGTTGCTATCTATGCTACCGAAAAGGCGACACAGCTCGGAGCTAAGGTCGTTGCGCTCTCCGATTCCAACGGCTACATTTACGATCCTGACGGAATAAAGCTCGATATAGTTAAGGACATCAAGGAAGTAAGACGCGGCAGGATCAAGGAATACGTTGACGCTGTTCCGACCGCGACATATACCGAGGGCTGCTCGGGTATCTGGGGAATCAAGTGCGATATCGCTCTCCCCTGCGCTACTCAGAACGAGCTTGACGAGGCTTCGGCAGAAAAGCTCATCGCTAACGGCGTTATGGCTGTTGCTGAGGGCGCAAATATGCCTTCTACTCCCGAGGCTATCGAGAAGCTCCAGTCTGCCGGAATACTCTTCGGACCTGCTAAGGCTGCAAACGCGGGCGGCGTAGCTACCTCCGCTCTCGAAATGAGCCAGAACAGCGAGCGTCTGAGCTGGACGTTTGAAGAGGTAGACGCCAAGCTCAAGGGCATTATGGAGAACATCTTCCACAATTCCTACAACGCCGCTAAGGAATACGGCTTAGAGGGCAACCTCGTTGCCGGCGCAAACATC
>CANQCJ010000026.1 GCA_947589205.1 uncultured Ruminococcus sp.
TAAAGGAGCCCGTTCCGCCCGCGCAGGAGCCGTTCATGCGCTGCTCCACTCCGCCGGTCAGGAAAATTATCTTTGCGTCCTCGCCGCCAAGCTCAACCACAACGTCCGTGTCCGGATAGCTCTTGTTCACGGCGACAAAAGCCGCGTAGACCTCCTGAACGAAGCTTACGCCGCTCGCCTGAGCGATACCGAGACCGGCTGAACCGGTTATCGCGGTGCGGAAAAATTTTCCTTTAAATTTCTCGTTTATTGCGCGAAGCTGATTCGCCACCGTCTCGCGCACCCTTGAAAAATGCCGTTCGTATTTTGTGTAAATAATCTCGTCCTCTTTAAGAATGACCGTCTTAACGGTAGTAGACCCAACGTCTATCCCAAGTCTGTAGATCTCTTCCATACCTTGCTTCCTTCCCACAAATAAGTATACTATAATTAATTATATCACAAAAAAACGCTTTTGAAAAGCCCTTTCTAAAAAAATTTTGATGAAATATAGCTGAAAAAATCGGTACGGTACTTTACAAAATTTTAAATTTGTGTTATAATTAATTTAGCTGTACGTTTAAGGGGTGGGATATTGTGGAAGAATATAATGCAAACAGGCTTAACGGCATATTCGATTCGCACTGTCATTATGACGACGGCGCGTTCGATAACGACCGCAGCGAGCTTTTAAGCGGTATGTTAAGCTCAGGCAAGGTGAAATATCTTCTTCACGCAAGCGTAGACGCCGCTTCGAGCGAATTCGGCATACGATACAGCGAAAGCTTCGACAGCTTCTACACCTCGATAGGCTTCCACCCGGAAAATATCGGCAGTATACCGGAGGACTATCTGCTCATACTCGAAAAGCTTGCAAAACACAAAAAAGTAATAGCTGTCGGCGAGATAGGTCTCGATTACCATTATGACAACGGAGAAAGCAGAGAAAAACAGCTTGAGCTTTTTGAAGCGCAGGTCGCTTTTGCAAATTCCCATGATCTGCCTATCATAATACACTGCCGCGACGCGCTCGAGGACGTTATGGAGGTCGTAAAAAAATACCGTCCGCGCGGCGTCGTCCACTGCTTTTCAGGCTCTGCCGAGACGGCGCTTGAATTTGTGCGGCTTGGTATGTACATCGGCTTCACCGGCGTGCTGAGCTTTAAGAACGCAAAAAAAGTAAAAAAAGCGTTCCTCGCCGTGCCGCATGATAAATTCCTGTTCGAGACCGACTGTCCCTATATGTCCCCCGAACCGTTCAGAGGCAAACGCTGCGACAGCAGACTGATAGCCTATACCGCGCTTGAAGCGCAGAGGCTGAGCGGCATCGACGCGCAGGAGCTGATAAACATTGCCGCCGAAAACACGGCAAGGCTGTTCGGAGTGAGCTTATGAAGAAAAGGATCATAATCGCCGTTATAGCGTGCGTTATCCTGCTGACGCCGATACCGCGCTTTTTAAAGGACGGCGGAACGGTGGAATATAACGCCGTGCTGTATTCGGTAAGAAGGGTACACAGCATCAACGGCGACGGCTATAACGTCGGCACGGAGGTCAGACTGCTTTTCTGGGAGGTCTACAGCAGTGTGGAATATCAGCCCTGAAGCAAAGGAGAGAAACAAAACAAGGAGGTCAAAGAAAATATGCCCGAGATAATGTATATCGTCATACCCTGCTACAACGAGGAGGAGATGCTTCCGATAACGGCTAAGGCGCTTATAGAAAAAATGGACACGCTCATCGCCGAAAAAAGGATATCGCCTAAAAGCAAGGTAATGTTCGTTGACGACGGCTCTAAGGACGCTACATGGGAGCTTATTTACCGTTTCCACAAAAGCTGCGATATGTTCACGGGATTAAAGCTGTCGCGCAACAAGGGTCACCAGAACGCGCTGCTTGCGGGACTTATGACCGCTAAGGAATACGCGGATATAATAGTTTCTATGGACGCGGACCTGCAGGACGATATAAACGCCATTGACGGCTTCCTCGAAAAGAGAGCGGAGGGCTGCGAGATAGTTTACGGAGTAAGAAGCTCGCGCGAAACGGATACGGGATTCAAAAGATGGACGGCGCAGAGCTATTATAAAGTCCTGTCGGCTATGGGAGTGGATATCGTCTACAACCACGCCGATTACCGCATGATGAGCAAAAGAGCGGTCGAAGCGTTGGCGGAGTTCAGCGAGGTAAACCTGTTTTTGCGCGGTATAGTGCCTATGGTGGGCTTTAAAAGCGATATCGTGACCTATGAAAGAGCCGCAAGGCAGGCGGGCGAGTCGAAATATCCGCTCAAAAAGATGATAGCCTTCGCGGTAGAGGGCATAACCTCGCTTTCGATAAAGCCGATAAGATTTATCACCGCTCTCGGTATATGTATATTCCTCGTCTCGATAATCATGCTGATATATTTTCTTGTGATACACGCCCTCGGCAGGACCATCGCCGGCTGGACGACGACGGTCGTTTCGGTGTGGGCGCTCGGCGGCTTACAGCTTTTCGCTATAGGCATCATCGGAGAATATATCGGAAAGATATATCTTGAAACAAAGGCGAGACCTAAGTTTATAATAGAAACCGACCTTGAAAAAGAGGATCGGTAATTAACAAAAAGGAGTAAAAAGAAAATGGCAGAAGAAAACATCGTAAGAAATGACGCGCTCGTAGAAGCGGTCGCAAAAATGCGGGAGAATTTCGTTCAGGAAACTCAAAGCAATGTAATAAACATCGCGCTGCGCGGAGAGTACCTCGTTCCCGCGAACATAGTCAAAAACACCCAGCTCGTTCAGGACAAGGAAAATCATCTTAAATTCCAGGATCACCCGCAGGCAAGATTCATGCTCATAAAGCACAAGACCAACGGTACGTTTTTCCCGGTATTTACAAGCAGAGAGGAATTTGACAAGCTTGAAAAGAAGGAGGAGTTCACCGCAGTAAAAATGAAGTTCGGCGATATCGCCGCGCTCACCGAGCAGTCTCCGGCGGTCGTCGGCTTTGTAATAGACCCTGTGGGAATGAACCTGCCGTTTACCAAGCAGATGCTCGCTTCGATAAAGGAAACGCTCCGCAAAGCGAGAGATGCCCGGCAGGCTGCGCAAAGCTCAGCCCCGGCTGAAGCCGCGCCGAATATAACCGTTTCCGGAGACGGAGAATAAAACAGGCATAAAGGCAAGATAACAAGCCGCTTTTTCCCGACAAAGAGAGAGCGGCTTAGAATTTAGGTGAGCGTTTTGGAACGTGAGTATACCCACATAGTACACGGCTTTGAGCCGGTATTTGACGAAAGCTGTACAATGCTGATATTGGGAAGTCTGCCGTCTGTAATGTCAAGAAAAAACAATTTCTATTACGGACACCCGGCAAACCGTTTCTGGCGGGTGCTGGCGGAAATTTTTAAATATCCCCTGCCGCAGAGCATAGAGCAGAAAAAAACGCTTCTGCTTGAAAATCATATCGCCGTCTGGGACGTTATAAAGGAATGCGATATAATCGGTTCTGCGGATTCGACGATAAAAAACGCCGTGCCGACAGAGCTTTCGGTAATAACCGAAAAAAGCGGTATAGAGCGCATATTTGCAAACGGCTCGGCAGCCGCGCGGATATTTTACAAATACCAGCGAGACAAGATAAATATGGATATAACGGCTCTCCCCTCGACAAGTCCCGCAAACGCCGCGTGGAGCTTTGAACGGCTGGTGAAGGCGTGGTCGGTCTTAAAGGAGACCCCTTCAAGGCTGAAAAAAGCCTGATATTTTTTGCATATTTTCACGCAATATACATATAAAAATGATAATCTTAGAAAAGAATATGAAAAAACGGAGGTAGATCTTTTATGCCAAAGCTTTTGGTCGTAGACGATGAGGAGCGTATACGCGATATAATCCGCGAATATGCAGAATTCAATGAATTTCAGGTGACGGAGGCAGCCGACGGTATGGAAGCGGTCGAATGCGTCAGAAACAACGATTTTGATATTATCGTTATGGATATAATGATGCCGCGGCTTGACGGTTATTCCGCCTGCAAGGAGATAAAGAAGTTAAAGGATATACCGGTCATAATGCTCTCGGCGCGCGGCGAGGAATACGACAAGCTGTTCGGCTTCGAGATAGGCGTCGACGATTATGTAGTAAAGCCGTTTTCGCCTAAAGAGCTTATGGCGAGGATACGCGCGGTCATGAACCGGGTAAATTCCTCGAGAAAGACCGAGGACGTTATCACCTATAAAGGCTTGGTGATAAACTTCACTGCCCGCGAGGTGACGATAGACGGCGTGCGCGCGCAGATGACGCCTAAGGAATACGATCTGCTGTTTTATCTTGTAAAGAACATGAACATCGCCCTTTCAAGAGAAAAGCTGCTCGAGGAGGTCTGGGGATTTGATTTCTACGGAGACGACAGAACGGTCGACACGCATATAAAAATGCTCCGCAACAGTCTCGGTCCTTACAGAAACCTTATCATAACTCTGAGAGGAATGGGATATAAATTTGAGAAGATCGCGTAAGAACGCCGTCAAGAAGAAAAAAAAGCGCAGAAAATTCCGCTTAAAGACCTATGTTTTTTTATACTTCATGGTCGTGGTGCTGTTTATTCTCGTTATCCTCTGGGTGTTCCAGTATTTCTTCCTCCCGAGATACTACCGCGCCGCCAAGATACGCGACGTTTCCGATGTCGCGCAGAAGCTTATAAGCGGCTTCGGCAGGGAAAACATAGATTTCAACGCAAGGAGAATGGCGTTTAACAACAATATGTTCATTCTCATAACCGACGAGGACGGCAAGGACGTAGCGCTTGAAAACAATCTCGGAAACTATTCGGTCTTTGGGAAGGACAAGGAGATAAATTTCGGAAAGACCCTCTATCAGTTCCGTCAGAAGCTGCAAAGCGCCGACTCGGATCATGTAACAAGCATTGTGACCAACGATGATTTTGGTAGCGAGGAGGTTTTTTACTGTCAGAAATTCAATGACGGCGGCTCGTCGTTCTATCTTTTCATAGAAGCTCCCATCGAACCGATAGATTCAACGGTCGATATCGTCCGCGAACAGCTTGTGTATATAACGATAATCCTTTTTGAGCTTGCCTTTATCGTCACCGTGCTTATTTCCCACCGCATCTCGCTGCCGATAGAGCAGCTCACCGAAACCGCGAAAAAGTTCGGCGAGGGGGATTATTCCATCGAATTTAAAGCGGAGGGCTATCGGGAGATAGAAGAGCTGTCAGTCGTGCTCGACGACGCCAAAAACGAGGTCAAGAACGTCACCGATCTTAAAAAAGACCTCATCGCGAATATCTCCCACGATCTTAGAACGCCGCTGACGATGGTCAAGGCCTACGCCGAGATGATAAGAGACCTTTCGGGAGACGATCCGAAAAAGCGCGAAAAGCATTGTCAGATAATCATCGACGAAGCCGACAGGCTGTCTAATCTTGTTAATTCCATACTCGAGCTGTCAAAGCTCGAAAGCTCCAACACCGAGCTGGATCTAAGCTCCTATTCCGTACACGAGCAGATAGAGGACGTTCTCAAACGCTATACGCTGCTTATCGAGGAAAACGGCTACGATATTTCCTTTATCCCCGATGAGGACAGGATCATCCGCGCCGACCACGACAAGCTCTCGCAGGTGCTCTATAATTTTATCAACAACGCGGTAAACTACACCGGCGAGGAAAAGCATATACGTATCCGCCAGATAAACACACCTAAGGCTGTGCGGATAGAGGTCGTTGACAACGGTCCGGGCATACCGAAGGACAAGCTGAAGCAGGTTTTCGACCGCTACTACCGCGGCGGAAAGGTCAAGCGCGAAACGGTCGGCACCGGCTTGGGTCTTTCTATCTGCAAGGAAATACTGCGTCTGCATGAATTTGCGTTCGGCGTTGCCTCCGAGGAGGGCAGCGGGTCTACCTTCTGGTTCGAGATACCGATAAACCAAAATGACAATGAATAAAAAAACAGTCTCCAAAAAAGCGGAGACTGTTTTTGATTTTAGGAAAAATTACTTCTTCAGCAGATTGCCAAACTCCAGCGCCTTGCCGATATCGCCGTCGACCTTGAGCTTGCCGAGCGTGAAAGCCGCCACCGGGTCGAGCTTGCCGTCTATAAGCTTGTTGAAATTGCTCATGTTCATCGTTATCGCGCAGCTTCTGTCGTTGTACTCGTAAGGCTCTATGCTTATTTTGCCGTTTTTGATCTCGATATAGAATACTCCGCCGTCATCTCCGGTGATGTTCACCTGAACGGCGAGAAAATCAACGCCCGATACATCGAGCTTGCCCGCCATAGCGCGTACCTTTGCAATAAGCTCGTCAAATTTCATTTTTATGACCTCCTTAAATTTTCGGTGTTCTTTCAATAATGTCCTCTCTTCTCGGACCGTTTGATACCATAGTTATCGGATAGCCTATATGCTGTTCGACAAAATCTATGTATTTTTTGCAGTTCTCGGGAAGCTCGTCATAATTCCTTATTCCCCTTATGTCGCACTTCCAGCCGTCAAGCGTTTCGAGCACCGGCTTGCAGCGTTCGAGCTTTCTCGTCGTCGGGAAATCTGTTATGATCTCGCCGTCAAGCTCATAGCCGACGCAGACCGGGATCTTGTCGAGATAGCCGAGTACGTCGAGCACGGTAAACGCGACGTCGGTAGTTCCCTGCATACGGCAGCCGTATTTTGAGGCTATGCAGTCGAACCAGCCCATTCTGCGGGGTCTGCCGGTAGTCGCGCCGTATTCTCCGCCGTCGCCGCCGCGCCTTCTAAGCTCATCGGCAGGCTCGTCAAATATCTCGCTGACGAACGCGCCCGCTCCGACTGCGGAGGAATAAGCCTTGCAGACGGTAACTATCCGCTTTATCTCATAGGGCGGCAAGCCCGCGCCTATCGCGCCGTAGGCGGCAAGCGTTGACGATGAGGTCACCATAGGATAAATTCCGTGGTCGGGATCCTTTAGCGAGCCTAACTGACCCTCTAACAGTATATCCCTGCCCGCTTTTACCGCTTCGTCCAGATAGAGCGAAACGTCCGCAGCATAGGGCGCGACCATTTCACGGTATTCCATGAGCGTTTCAAACAGCTCGTTTAAGTCAAGCTCCGGCTTTTTGTAGAAATATTTAAGCAGAACGTTTTTCTGTTCGCATACCCTTTCAAGCTTTTCTTTAAGATACTCCTCGTCGAAAAGCTCCTGCACCTGAAAGCCTGTCTTTGCGTATTTATCCGAATAGAACGGAGCGATGCCGCTTTTGGTAGAACCAAAGCTCGCCTTGCCGAGACGCTCCTCCTCGTATTGGTCAAAAAGCACATGGTAGGGCATAACTATCTGCGCTCTGTCGGAGATCATAAGCTTCGGCGTCGGAACGTTCTGTGACGTCACCTCGTTAAGCTCCTTAAAAAGCGTGGGAATGTTGAGCGCGACGCCGTTTCCGATAATGTTTGTGGTTTTCTGCGAGAAAACTCCGGACGGGAGAGTATGGAGCGCGAATTTTCCGTAATCGTTTACGATAGTGTGACCCGCGTTCGCGCCGCCCTGAAAGCGTATAACTATATCCGACTGCTGTGCCAGCATATCGGTGATCTTGCCCTTGCCCTCATCGCCCCAGTTTGCGCCTACAATTGCTGTTATCATATTAAAAAGTTCATTCCTTTCGTTGTTTAAAAGACTCGCTGCCGAACCGACAACGATACATTATTATGATAGCACAAAAAAGCGTTAATGTCAATAGCTTTGACGCAAATTTATAGTTTTTTCTTGCAAAGAAAATTTTTATAGACCTATTGCAAAACTGTTAAAAGTATGTTATAATAAAAACAGTTTATTCAAAAACAATAATTTTAGGAGGAGATAACAATGAAAAAATTATCCGCTTTTTTGACCGCCCTTGTTCTCTGCCTGACGCTTGCCGCCTGCGGAGGAGTTTCGGACGAGCCGGACGATACGGCGCAGTCCGCGTCCTCTAAGGCGCAGACCGAAAAGACCGAAGAAAGTACAGATGACGAGAGCGTTTCGGAAAGCTCCGAAGCCGAAAGCAGTGAAGCGGAGAGCAGTTCCGAAGATGCTGAGGAGAGTACCGCGGAAGGTACGGCTGACAGCATTTCCGACAGCCAAGCCGACACGGAAGGCTCTGACGCTCCTATTGATGAGCAGACGCTGACCGACAGGTTTTATGCTTATTTTGAAGCGATAGAAACCAACGATGAGGAGGCCTTCTCCGAAGCGATCGGATTTGACGTTTACCTCGATTCGGTCAAGCAGCTTCTTCCAGATGAGGAGGACGCGGCGGATCCCGCGCTCGTCGGACAGCTGCTCGACGGATATATCGAGGTATATTCTCAGACGGATATCGAGCCGAACGGCGCGCTTAAAAACATAAAATGGGAAAAGGTAGAACCCGATCAAGACGAGGAGGCTTTGCAGATCGAATATTATGACTGCTTCTTCAGCGTCAATGACAGTATAAGCGGTGAGGATATCCCGTTTAACGCGTCCGCCATGGAGCTTGACGGAGAGTATTTTATTCTTTTCCAACCGGGCGAAGCAAGCTCTCTCGGCAGTTATGTGGAAAAATCAAAGATCACTGCCGCTAACATCAACGCCAAAACCGTGTATATCAGCGTTATGGAATTTGTAACCGAAGAAGAAGTGAACGGCGGAGACGTTGAAGCTCTCGCTTCGGAAATTTGCGGCGAGATAGATATGAAAAACATAAACGCGCTGAGCGGCAGGATAAAGGACATCGGAGAAATGCTGACCGAATGGACGGGGTATGAAGGATACGTCTATATCATGCTCGATGAGACGGCAGATGACGTATACCACAGCATTTATGTCCAGTACCGTGACGATGAAAACAGCGCGGTCGGACAGTACCCCGAGCCGGTCAACAGCGTTGACGATCCCGCGGTATGGGGCGAGATAAAGAGACGCGATTAATGCTTAGTCTAAAGCTGTAACCGAAGCTTAAAAAATGATTTAATCAAAATATCCAAAATATATTAGCACAAACATTAGTTTGCTAAAGAAAGTGACGAAAATAGTCTGTCACACTTGACAAAACAAGCATATATGTTATAATAAATACATAAGGAATTTTATACCACTTATACTCGTATTCCGGACATTGCATTTCTTTTCGGCAGAATATGCACGCTCAGCGTATGGCGACTGAGCATCAGCCCGCCATATCTCTTCAATTTGCCAAAGTGCGCCTGCCGCTCAGAGCATTTTGAAAGGAAGCTCAGATCATGATCGAACCATTATTATTTGACAGCACCTCAGCAATTTTCAAGCTTTATTCTTCTATGCGCCGTATAGTTTATCTTGCATTCGATCGTCAGGAGATAAAGATAACGCGCACACAACAGATAATCCTTGTGACCCTTTATCACGGCGGGAGCCTTAGTATGTCCGGTCTTGCGCGCAGCGTCAGAACAAGCAACGAGCAGGCGACGAGAGCTATCGCCCAGCTTGTGAACATGGGCTTTGTGGAACGTGTACAAAACGAGGTCAACCGCAGGATAATAAACATTTACCTCACCCCCGCCGCCGAAAAATACATAAAGCAGGTCTTTGATTCTGCGGCAGATATACTTAAGGAATCCGGCGCGGGAAGCACTGCCAGATCTTTAAAGGAAATTAAGGAGCTGAGCGCGAAGCTCAACAAGATACTCGACGTGGATATTTGAAAATCATCCACAGCGGATATTATTAAAATATTCGGCAGATATTATAATATCTGCGGCTCTGCCCATGTGCTGCGGGCAGAGCCGTTTTTTGTTATGCGTCTAACGCTTCATGCGTGTTGAAGGTATTTTTGAGCTTTGCAAAGATACCGGAGATCACGGGTACGAACGCCGAGCATATCACGCTCAATACATAGCCGAAAACGCCGGGGGAGCTTAGAGAGAAGATCTCGGCAAGATAGGGTACGGCAAGGCAGGCGATAACGCATAACGCCGAAGCGATCGAAGCCGCCGCAGAATAGCCGCCGCCCTTTAAGCTCATTTCAAACAAAGAGGTATCCTCGCTTCTGCACTCGAAAACGTGGATAAGCTGAGAGAAAACGAGCGTTATCATCGCACCCGTCCTCGCCTGCATGATATTGCAGCCGTTAGTAAGCAAAAGCGTGAAGCAGGCGAGTGTGGATAAAGCTATGAGCACTCCGCGCGTAACTATGCGGGTCATAAGCCCGCCGCTGAAAAAGCTGTCGTTCTCCTTTCGGGGCGGCTTGCTCATAACGCCCTTTTCGGCGGGTTCGACCGAAAGCGCAGCCGCAGGAAGTCCGTCCGTCACAAGGTTGACCAGCAAAAGCTGGGAGGGTACGAGAGCCATCGGCAGTCCCATTATTATCGCGCCGAACATGGTGAGCACCTCGCCGATGTTGCAGGCGATAAGATAGCGGACGAATTTTCTGATGTTCGCATAAATAGTCCTGCCCTCGCGCACGGCGGCGACAAGCGTTGCGAAATTATCGTCGAGCAGTATCATATCCGCCGCCTGCTTGGTAACGTCCGTACCGCTTATGCCCATTGAAACGCCGATAGAAGCCTCCTTGACGGCGGGCGCGTCGTTCACGCCGTCTCCGGTCATAGCGCAGACGAGACCCTTTTCCTTTAAAGCCCGCACTATCCTGAGCTTATGTGCGGGAGTTACGCGGGCAAATACGGCTATATCGCCTATCTCATCGCGCAGACGCTCATCGCTCATCTTGTCAAGCTCGCTGCCGGTAACGGCGCGCTTTGAGGGAGTAAGTATCCCCGCTTCACGCGCAGCCGCACAGGCGGTAAGAATATGATCCCCGGTTATCATGATGGTAGTTATCCCCGCGCGTCGGCATTCGCGAACCGCTTCGGCAGCCTGCGGTCTTAACGGGTCGGAAAGCGCCGCAAGTCCTAAGAATATAACGTATCCCGCGTAAGCCTCGCACATCGCGATAACTCTTAACCCCTGACGCGCGTAGCTGTCGCTTCTGTAAAGTATCATCGCGCGGTCGGATTCGGACAGCGGAGCGGGCTGTCCGGGAGCGGAATAGCGGTGGGAGCACATCGCGGCAATGACCTCCGGCGCGCCTTTGGTAAATACCAGCCGTCTGCTCTCGCGGTCGCGGCAGGTGACGGACATGAATTTGCTCTCGCTGTCAAACGGCTTTTCGTCAATGCGTTCTAACAGCAGATTGTCGGTATCTATCCCGCAGCAAACGCATAATTCCATAAGCGCGCTCTCGGTCGGGTCTCCGGTAAAGCCGGAGCTTTTCGCGCGGTTTCTGCCGTGAGCCTTGCCGTCGGCGCGTTTGGCGTTGCTGCAAAGCGCGGCGCAGAGCAGCGTTTCGCTTAACGCGGGATCGTCCCACGCCATTTTTCTGTCGGCAAACCCCCTGCGTACAAGACCCTTTGAGCTGTCCTCGATATTTTCATACTCTATCGCACTTTCGCCGAGAACGGTCAGATATTTTACCGTCATATGATTTTTCGTAAGCGTGCCGGTCTTGTCGGTGCAGATGACGTTGGCACAGCCGAGAGTTTCTACCGAATGCAGCTTATGCACCAGCGCATTTTGCTTCAGCATTCTTCTGACAGCCAGCGCAAGAGCGATAGTAACGGCGGCGGGAAGTCCCTCCGGTATCGCGGCTATAGCCACCGTCACGGCGGTAAAGAACATCTCCCCGATGTTTTCGCCTCTGATAACTCCGGCTAAAAACACCAATACGCATACGCCGAGACAGATGAGCGCGAGAGCGCGTCCAAGCTCGGCTAGCTTTTTTTGCAGCGGCGTTTGCTCGTCCTCTATGCCGCTGAGCATCTGCGAAATGCCGCCCATCTGCGTTGCCGCCCCCGTCGCGAACGCTTCACAGCGCGCCCTGCCCTTTAATGCTACCGTACCCATATACCCGATATAGGGAAGATTGAGCGCGCGCTTTTCGCTTTCGCCGCGGTAGACGGTCTTTTCCGCGGGAACGGTCTCGCCGGTGAGCGCGGATTCGTCGCAGCAAAGCGCGGTCTGAGAAAGTATAACGCAGTCGCAGGGAAAACGGTCGCCGGCCTCTATCTCGAAAACGTCTCCGCTGACCACCTGTGCCGCCGGGATAGTTTTAAGTACACCGTCGCGGTATACCCGCGCGGTCGGAGCGGTAAGGCGTTCCATCTGCTCGAGCGTTTTTTCGCAGCGGTATTCCTGTATAAAGCCCAAAAACGCGTTCATGACGACGATTATGATTATCGGCAGCGCGTCCTTCCAGCCGCCTATAAAGACCGAGACCGCCGCCGCGGCAAGCAGTATCATCACCATAACGTCGTGGAACTGCCCCGCGAAGATCTTCAGCGCGCCGGCGCGCTTTTTCTTGACTCCGATCCTGTTTTCACCGGAGCTTTCCAGTATCTGCGCCGCCTGAGCCTGAGTAAGTCCGAGATACTCGTTATTGATGCCGGGTGAGCTGTTATCCATAAAAAACCATTCCTTTCTCTTGTCCCGATAATTTCTTGCTAATTTATATGGCTTGTTTTCCTCAAATATGCAATATTTTAAAGCCGCTTTAACAAAAATAACTAAAAAGGGGTTGAAATCATAAAAAAATATGGTATAATATATATTGGGAGCTTCGCATGAGATCTGAAAAACGCTTTTTTCGGAAAATACCTTTTCTTAAAAATGATCTCGGTGCGTCTGTTGTTGAATTGCTGACGGAGGTGAAAAAAATGCACAAGATGATGAAGAAAAAACGTAAGCTTGACGATATGAGCGTCGTTTTCTCGTTTGCGGCGGCGGTATTTATGACCGTTTACGTATTCTCGGAGAAGAAGCAGGATAATTGTCTCGCCGCTTCGATAGGCTGTCAGGCAGTTTCCTCGCTGCTTAGTTTAATGCGCAGAAGCTGCTGCGGCAAAATTTGACCGAAGGGGGCGGTTTAGCTATGGAAAGAATAAAGGGAAAGGCTGCCGCCGGCGGGATCATCTTCGGCAGACTTGCTTTCTATCGGCGCGATGAACAGATCGTCAAAAAGCGCAGGGTCGCAAAGCCGGAGATCGAACTGCAAAAATACGAGTACGCGATAAAAGAATCTCTCGAGGAGCTTGACGCGCTCTATGAACGCGAGATCAAAAACATCGGCAGGGATCACGCGGATATTTTTATGATACACAAAATGCTCATAGAGGACGATGATTTCGTACAAAGAACGCGCGGTATCATAACCAAGGAATCCTGCACCGCCGACTATGCCGTAGAGATCGCGGCCTCTCAGCTTGCCGGAGAGCTGGGCAGGGCGACCGACGACTATATCCGCGCGCGCACCGCCGATGTAAAGGACGTTTCCCGCAGACTTATCAGGCATATCCAGAACACCAGCGAGCAGCAGCTTATTTTTGCGGAAAATTCCATACTCTGTTCGTTCGACCTCGAGCCGAGCGAAGCCGTAAGGCTCGACAAGCAAAAGGTCAAGGCGATATGCACCTGCTACGGAACGGTAAATTCCCACGCCGCGATACTTGCAAGAACGCGCAATATCCCGGCGGTAGTTTCTCTCGGAAAAGCTCTTTCGGAGGAGTTTGACGGCGCGGAGGCGATAGTAGACGGCTACGCGGGGGTGCTTTATATAAACCCCGACAGCGCGACCAAACGCAGAATGAAGGAAAAACGCGAGGAGGAGGGCAGAAAGCACGAGCTGCTCATGCGGCTTCGCGGAAGAAAGAACATCACGCTCGACGGCACGGAGATACAGGTCTACGCCAACATCAACGGCGTTATCGACCTTAAATACGCCGAGGAAAACGACGCGGGCGGGATAGGGCTTTTAAGAAGCGAGTTTCTGTATCTTAAAAACGACGGCTTTCCGGACGAGGAGCTTCAGTTTTACACCTACAGGCGAGTGCTGGAAAAAATGCAGGGCAAGCGGGTCATAATCCGCACGCTCGACATCGGCGCGGACAAGAGTCCCGACTATTTTTCCAACGATTCCGGCGAAAATCCCGCGATGGGCGTAAGGTCGATAAGGATCTGCTTCGAGCACCCGGAGATCTTCCGCACCCAACTCCGCGCGCTCTACCGCGCGTCTGTCTACGGCAGGCTCGCGATACTTTTCCCGATGATAATCGACCCGGAGGAGGCCGTACTTGCCAAAAGCATGGCAAAAAGCGTCTGCGAGGAGCTTGATGCGGAGGGCATACCCTATTCGCACAATGTTGAGCTGGGCGTTATGATAGAAACGCCCGCGGCGGTAATGTTAAGCGATGAGCTTGCGCGCGAAGCGGACTTTTTCAGCGTCGGTACAAACGACCTCGAGCAGTATACCCTCGCGCTCGACAGGCAAAATTCTATGTTCGACAAATACTGCCGACCTCACCACAAGGCGCTGCTGCGAATGATAAAGGTCTCCGCCGACAGCGCGCACCGCCACGGCAAGTGGATAGGCGTCTGCGGAGAGATAGGAGCGTATACCGAGCTTACCGAAGTCTTTCTCGCAATGGGCATAGACGAAATTTCCGTTTCGCCCAACCAGATACTCCCGCTCAGGAGAAAAATACGCAGTCTGACCATCGCCGACAGGCTTGACAGCCTTGTAAAATATGGCGTTATCAGACCCGAACAAAGGGACGATTATCTGTCGCTTTCGGACGGCATTCGCCCCGCTTCAAAAAATGCACAAAAAATTTAATAAAAAATTGTGCAATATTATATGCATAAATTTGACTAAAAACTATGGAAATTTTTTCGGAAATCTGTTATAATATATAATGACAGGTCGGCGGGCGGTTTGAGTCCTTGCCGGCATTCGGCGCGTCAAGCGTCTATCAATGATGTCAAAATTTATATTGGAGGTAAGTTACCAATGGCAAAGAAGTATTGTTATCTGTTTACTGAGGGTAACGCGAACATGAGAGAGCTTCTCGGCGGCAAGGGCGCGAATCTGGCTGAAATGACCAAGATCTTCGGCGCTGACAGAGTTCCCCAGGGCTTCACGATCTCTACCGAGGCGTGCACGCAGTATTATGAGGACAACCGCGAGATCAATCCCGAGATCATGGCTGAGATCAACGAGTATATCGTTAAGATGAAAGAGATCACCGGAAAGAAATTCGGCGATAAGGAAAATCCCCTGCTGGTTTCCGTTCGTTCGGGTGCGAGAGCTTCCATGCCCGGAATGATGGACACCATACTCAACCTCGGTCTTAACGAGGACGTTGTTGAGGTAATAGCTGAAAAGTCCGGCAACCCCAGATGGGCTTGGGACTGCTACAGAAGATTTATCCAGATGTATTCCGACGTTGTTATGGAGGTCGGAAAGAAGTATTTTGAAGAGCTTATCGACGAAATGAAGGGCAAGAAGGGCGTTACTCAGGACGTTGAGCTTACCGCCGACGATCTTAAAGAGCTCGCTTCTCAGTTCAAAGCCGAATACAAGGCTAAGATAGGCGTCGATTTCCCCGACGATCCTAAGGAGCAGCTCATGGGAGCTATCAAGGCTGTATTCCGTTCATGGGACAACCCCAGAGCTAACGTTTACAGACGCGACAACGATATCCCCTACAGCTGGGGCACTGCCGTAAACGTACAGTCTATGGCGTTCGGAAACATGGGAGACGACTGCGGAACAGGCGTTGCGTTCACCCGTGACCCCGCTACCGGCGAAAAGAAGCTCATGGGCGAGTTCCTTACCAACGCTC
>CANQCJ010000027.1 GCA_947589205.1 uncultured Ruminococcus sp.
CCTGCGCGCCTATATCGGTGGTGACAAATTCAAACACCGTCTTGGTATAGTAATCCAGTCCGCGCACTATCTTCGGATCTGTTTCAAATTCTATCCCCATAGCCGCAAGATACTGCCGGAGCTTTTCAAAGTGCTCTCTGCAGCCGTCACACAGATAGTCGACAGTGACCGGCGCGCCCTTTGCGATCTCGGAGCATATCGGCGACTTGCAGTCGATTATCCTCATCGGGTTTCTCTCGAGCCTTTCGCGGCAGGTGTCGCAAAGCTCGTCCGCTCTTGCGCCGAAATATTCTTTTAACGCCGCCGAATATTTCGGTCTGCATTCGGGGCAGCCGATGGAGTTTATCAGCAGCTTTATGCCTTTAAGACCCGCTCTGTCGAGAATAGATTTGGCAAGAGCGATAAGCTCCGCGTCCGCGCTCGGGTCGGCGGCGCCGGCGATCTCGCAGCCGAACTGGTGAAATTCTCTAAGTCTGCCCGCCTGCGGCTTTTCGTGGCGGAAGCAGGAGAGCAGATAAAATACCTTTTGCGGAAAGCCTTCGTTTAAAACGCCGTTTTCGATAAGCGCGCGGACGACCCCCGCCGTGCCCTCCGGGCGCAGCGTGAACGAAGCGTCTCCCTTGGCGGTCACAGAGTACATTTCCTTTTGCACAACGTCGGTAGAATCGCCTACCGAGCGCACAAACAGCGATGTATCCTCAAAGGTCGGTACTCTTATTTCCTTAAAGCCGTAATTTTCCGCAGAAGCCTTTACTATCCCTTCGACGGTGTTCCACTTGTTCATCTGAGAGGGAAGAATATCCTGCGTTCCCTTTGGTCTTTGTATTTTCATTTGTGCCATAGCAAATTATATTCCTTTCTGATTTTTTAAAAAGCCGTATCCTCGATAACGCCCTTTTCAGCAAGCTCTTTTATTTTGACCGCTTCGTCAAAGCAGCGTTTTCTGCCCTTTTCGGTCAGAAACCAGTTGTCTCTGCGCGTGCTTTTATCGTTTGCAAAATGCGCGTCGAGCGTACACCCGTCAAGAATTTTTCCGCCGAGCAGCAGAGCGCGTCTCATATGGAACGCCGCAGTCACGAGCGTTATGCGCCTGCAGTCTTTAAGGCATTTCCTTATTATCCTTTTTGAAAAAATAAAATTCTGCGCGGTGTTTAGCGACAGCTTTTCCGTGAGTATATCCTCTTTTTTTACGCCGGCATTCAGCGCGGTCTTTTGCATTGAAAGATACTCCGGCATTATCCCGATCGGGGTATTCTGCACCCTGCCGCCGCTCAAAAGCAGCTTCGGCGCGCGCTTTTGAAAATAAAGCTCCACCGCCGGGGGCGTTCTGTAGACGCAGGCTTTTTTGCTGCCGAGGACGAGTATCACATCGCTTTTTTCAAGCGCGTCCTGATCTATGTCAAACAGCAGTCTGTCGATAAGCTCTTCGTTAAGAGCAGAAGTATCTATCTCGGAAAGTCTCAGCGGCGTTCACCTCCGTGAAAGCTTTAACCTTCGTGAAGGCTTTCACGGAGGTTAAAATAAAAAACAGCCGTCCCGAAAAAAAGGGACGGCTAATGGACCGCGTTTCCACCCAATTTGCCCGGCTTTAGCCGGACCGCTCATCATCTCTTTAACGCAGAGGCTGCGCGCGCCTTTTTTTACAAAAAATTTACGGACGCGGGCTGATAAAGGCGTCTCAGCCGCTGCCGCCTCGCGGACGCTCACACCGTTCCGTCCTCGCTTGGCGGGCTTGACGCAGCAGCCCTTTCCTTCGTCATAGCCTTTTTATATTCAAATTTTTAAGATCATGCTTTCAATAAAGCTCGTCAGTAGATCGCAGTAGCGGGATTAACGATATTTCTCCAGTCAAGATCGCCGCGGTCGAGCGCGTGTATCAGCGCTTCCGCCGTAGCTATATTTGTGGCGACCGGTATGTTGTGTACATCGCAGAGCCTTAACAGATTAGCTTCGTTCGGTTCATGGGGCTTTGCGGAAATAGGATCGCGGAAAAACAGCAGAAGATCTATCTCGTTGCAGGATATCCTTGCGGAGATCTGCTGCGCGCCGCCCTGAACGCCGCTCATATAGCGCTGTATCCTAAGCCCCGTCGCTTCGGAAACGAGCTTGCCCGTAGTACCCGTGGCGCAGAGAGTATGCTTGCTCAAAATTCCGCAGTATGCGATGCAGAACTGCACCATTAGCTCTTTTTTCTTATCGTGCGCTATCAATGCGATATTCACAAATGATCCCCCCGTCATTATTCAAATAAATTTGTTCGTAAAAATTATTAGTTAGATGTTTTTCGTGACTGTGTACAAGGCTGTATCAAGCCTTGAGCGAAAGCGGGATATGCTCTCCCTTTATTCTTCTCGAAATAGCCGAGAAAGCGAGGAAGCCCATAGAGCTTGAGGAAAGCGGCGCGCCCTTTCCGGTAGCGAGCGGTATTGCCGAATCCTCCGGGATAACTCCGAGAAGCTGAACGCCGACGGTGTCTATGATAGCGTCGAGGTCGTCCATATCCTCGTATTCAAATATCCTCTTGTTGGCTTTATTTATAACGAGCCTCTGCTTCTGATTTCCTCTCTTGTAGAACTCGTCCGACATCATGCGCGCGTCGCGGACGCATACCGGGTCGGGAGTCGTAACGATAAGGATAAGGTCGGAATTTGTAACGATATCGAATACCGAGCCGTTTATGCCGGCGGAGGTGTCGATTATGATGTATTCAAAATATTTTCTCATTTCTGAGGTTATCTTCTCGATATCCTCGGCTTTAAGCTGAACGAACGGGTCCGACGGGGCGCAGAGCACCGAAAGATTAGCCGCCAGCTTTACGCTTGTAGTAGCCTTGTATACATCGCAGCTTCCGTCTATAACGTCGCCGAGATCGTAGGTGATGTTACCCTGCATCCCGAGCATGATATCCATGCATCTCAGACCGAAGTCAAGCTCGATTATAAGGGTTCTGTTGCCCTGCTTGGCAAGAGCGTAGCCCAGACAGGCGCTGATCGAAGATTTGCCGGTTCCCCCTTTGCCGGAGGTTACTGCAATTATTTTTGACATAAGATTATTCTGCCCCTTTCGCAGCAGCCCTTCGCCAACGGCGCAAGGACCTTTATGAGTTATCTGTCGGCGCCGTACCCGTCCCGCCCGGGGAGGCGGCTTGCATAAAAATACCAAGCCGTAAACGTACAGCGTTACCTAATATATATTTTACCACATAATTTCAAATTGTCAAAGAGATTTTAGTTAAAAAGTTCAAAATCGTTAATTTATATTAATTTACGCGGGCTTATTTGTCTGATTTGCACAAACTTTTTCTGACATATTTTTGCCATATTACAATACGTTATTTTTTGTTCTTTAAATTTTGTCCGTGCTTGTTCTATTTGTCCGTAAGGCGGCATAATATTAAGTAAAAAATTCCATGAAAAGAGGGCAAATTTTATGTTTATCAAAACCGTTAAGCTCAAAAGATCGGCGGCTGCCGTATTTATGCTTGTTATCATCGCGGCGGTCGTGCTCATTATCGGAATGTGCGTGGTGAAAGCCTCCGGAGCGCAGAGGGTCTATAAAATAAAGACCGAGCAGCAGCGTCAGGCGCTTATAGACGAGCTCGGCTGGGAGACGGACGAGAAGCCTATAGAACACAAAAGCGTCACCCTGCCAAAGGAATTCGACGACGTTTACGACGGCTACAACGAGCTTCAGAAGCAGCAGGGCTTCGATCTGGAAAAATTTAAAGGAAAAAAGGTTGAAATTTATTACTATCCGGTGTATAATTATGAAGGACACTCCGACTGCATACAGCTTACCCTTATGGGATATGAGGGCGAGCTTATCGGCGGGGATATCTGCTGCACCGAGCTTGACGGCTTTATGCAGGGCATAATGAAAGCGAAAGCGGAAACCAAAAATGCTGAAAGCAAAGAAATAGAAAAGGATAAATGATTTCATGAAAATGAGGATCGACAAATTCATATCCTCTCAGATACCGTCAGTGTCGCGCTCGCAGGTGAAAAAGCTGCTGGGTCAAAAAAGGATAAGCGTAAACGGCAGTATCGTCACCGCCGCCGATACGAGGATCGAGGAGAGCGATGAGGTCGCGCTTGACGGAGAGAGGATAATTTACAAAAAGCACATATACATAATGCTCAATAAACCCGCGGGATATGTATGCTCCGCGCACGAGGGGAACAGTCCCGTAGTTACAGAGCTTGTGCCGGAGGGGCTGCGCCGCGGCGGGCTTTTCCCTGCGGGGAGACTCGACAAGGATACCGAGGGTTTTGTGCTTATGACCGACGACGGGGAGCTTGCTCACAATATGCTTGCTCCCTCTCGCCATGTCCCGAAAACTTATTTTGTGCGGCTTGAAAAGCCTTACGAAGAACGCTATGCGGAAATTTTCCGAAGCGGCATAGCTCTTGGAGAGGAAAAATGCCGTCCGGCGCAGATAACTCCCGACAGTAAAGACAGGTACGCCTGCACTCTCGTTATTCACGAGGGAAAATTTCATCAGATAAAAAGAATGTTTGAAGCACTTGACAACAGGGTCGTATATTTAAAGCGGCTGGCGATAGGATCGCTCGTTCTGGACGCTTCTCTTGCTCCCGGAGAGTGTTTGGAGATTATGCACAAAGATGTTGAAAAACTTTTGTGTCATCAAGCACCTAAATGGTAAAAAAAGTAAGCGGTTCACTTTTTTTCGTTAATTTTTATAAAAACGGTTATAAAAGTTTAGTAAAAAAAACTCTTGTTATTGTATGAAAAATTTGTTATGCTATTATTATAGCAAAATTATTGCGGTCGCCGTGTCATACGGGCTTGCAGTTATGCTATAACTGAAACGCCGTTTTTGTAAAAAAGGCGGCGCGCGAAACTAATGAAAAATAATTTCAGGGAGGTCCTATTTACATGGCAAGTGTATCATTGAGAGAAATTTATAAGAAGTACCCCGGCGGTGTTATCGCTGTCAGCGACTTCAACATCGAGATCAAGGACAAAGAGTTTATAATCCTCGTTGGTCCTTCCGGCTGCGGAAAATCCACAACGCTTCGTATGATCGCCGGACTTGAAGAGATAAGCGAAGGCGAGCTTTACATCGGCGACAGACTTGTAAACGATATTGCTCCTAAGGACAGAGATATCGCGATGGTTTTCCAGAACTACGCTCTTTATCCGCATATGACGGTTTTTGAGAACATGGCGTTCGGTCTGAAGCTCCGCAAGGTGCCCAAGGACGAGATCGCAAGAAAGGTCGAAGAGGCTGCTAAGATCCTCGACATCGCTCATCTGCTCGACAGAAAGCCGAAGGCTCTCTCCGGCGGTCAGAGACAGCGTGTCGCGCTCGGAAGAGCTATCGTTCGTGAGCCGCAGGTATTCTTACTTGACGAGCCTCTTTCAAACCTCGACGCCAAGCTGCGTGCGCAGATGAGAACGGAGATCTCCAAGCTTCATAAAAAGCTCGGCACGACGTTCATCTATGTAACGCATGACCAGACCGAGGCTATGACGATGGGCGACCGTATCGTTGTCATGAAGGACGGCTATATCCAGCAGATCGACAGCCCGCAGAACCTCTATCAGTATCCTGTAAACCAGTTTGTTGCAGGCTTCATCGGTTCGCCTCAGATGAACTTCATCGACGCTAAGCTGCTCAAGCAGAACGGCAAATATCTCGTTGAGTTTGGTTCGGAAGACACCAAGAACTCGAGAGGAGTTAAGTACACCGTAGAAGTACCCGAGGCTAAGGCTGATCCCGAAGCTCTCGAGCCGCTGGTAGATCATGAGGTAGTCCTCGGAATCCGTCCGGAGTGCATACATGACGAAGAGATGTTCCTCTCCGCCGCCAAGACCGGCGTTATCAACACCACCGTTGAAGTAACCGAAATGATGGGCGCGGAGACCTACCTCTACCTCAACTGCGAGGGTATCCAGCTCACCGCGAGAGTTTCGCCGAGATCCACCGCTCGTCCTCAGGACGAGATCCAGGTCGCTATAGATCC
Organism: uncultured Ruminococcus sp.; assembly: GCA_947589205.1. Taxonomy (GTDB): domain Bacteria; phylum Bacillota; class Clostridia; order Oscillospirales; family Ruminococcaceae; genus YE71. The sequence continues at coordinate 5,988 of CANQCJ010000027.1, forward strand.
CAACAGGATCCATATCTTCGACAAGGAGACCGAAAAGAGCGTTATCAACTGATACAAAATTTCAGAAATATTTTCTCAGCCCTTCCTCCGGCAAAGAGGAGGGGCTGAAATCATATCGGAGGGTGATTATGATAATAAAAAGATTATCCGCAGCGGCTGCCGCCGGCGTTCTCGCGCTGACCTGTATGGCGGGCTGCGCGGAAAAGGAAAATACCGAGGATAACGCCTCCACCGTTCAGAGCGCTGCCGAAGCTTCTTCGGAAAGCGCTGACGAGTCTCTGTCGGAGGAAAAGCCTCCCGAAACGGACGAGGAATGGCATGAAGCGATGATAGCAAGATCGCTGACCTCCTACGGAAACGTTTCAAAAATGCAGGAAAAGCTGACGGCGGCGCAAAACGGCGAGCAGATAAACATATCCTATCTCGGCGGCTCGATAACCGAGGGACTTACCGCAGGTCCGGAAAAATGCTGGGCAAAGCTGACCTATGACCATATCGCGGAAAAATTCGGCACGGGAGATAATGTGAGCTATAACAACGCGGGCATAAGCGGAACGCCCTCGAAGCTCGGCATACTGCGTCTCCAAAGAGACGTGCTCTCATATGAGCCGGATATATGCTTTGTGGAATTTGCCGTAAACGACGGAATGGAGGCGGATTACCAGAGCGCGTATGAATCCATCATTCGGACGCTTATAGAGAACGACGTCGCGGTAGTGCTCGTTTTTGCAAGGACGGAGGACGGACATACCTGTCAGGAATATATGCAGAAGCAGGGAGAATATTACGATCTGCCGATGATCTCCTACAGCGATGCGATAACCTATATGTTCGACAACGGAAAAATGACATGGCAGGATTTTTCGGACGACCAGTCTCACCCGAACGAGTACGGACATACGCTTGTAGCGGAAATGATCGACAGATATTTCGACACCGTTATGGATAAGACCGCCGAGGAGTACACCTATCCGACTATCCCGATGACGGAGGTGCGCGAGTACGGCGCGAAGCTTTGCGAAAATACCGATACAGAACCGGAAAGCCTTGGAAGCTGGAAGGAAGGCTCGGAGATCGCTAAGTTTACAAACGGCTGGGCGCATCCGCGCGAGACCGGAGAAAACGAGCCGCTTGTGTTCAGCGTTAAGGGCAAGTACGTTTATCTGCTTTATCACGAGGTAAATCAGGGTCTGCTGGGAAAAGCGCATATAACCATAACCGCCGACGGTGAACCGTTTGACGAGCTGGAGATAGACCCGATAACTCCGAGCGGCTGGGGAAACTGTCAGACAAAGGTGATAGCGATGGCGGCAGAGCAGAAGGACTACAGAATAGAAATAAGCATGGCTGACGGCGACGAGGATAAGTATTTCGCCGTTTTGGGTATCGCTTATGTTGAATAAAAAATTATAAAAGGAGTGTATTAAAAAATGGCTTATGTAATAGGCGTCGACTGCGGAACGAGCGGCACTAAGACGGTGCTTTTTGACGAGCTTGGAACGGTGATAGCTTCCCAGACTATCGAATATCCCATGTATCAGCCGAAAAACGGCTATGCCGAGCAGTCTCCCGAGGACTGGGCGGACGCTATGATAAACACGATAAAGGCGGTGCTTTCCAAAAGCGGCGTAAAGTCTGACGATGTTATCGGCGTGGGCATTTCCGGACAGATGCACGGTCTTGTCATGCTCGATAAGGACGGCAGACCGCTGAGGAAATCAATTATCTGGTGCGACCAGAGGACAGAAGCCGAGGTAGAGCAGATGAACAAGATCGTCGGCAGAAAAAGGCTGATAGAGATAACCGCCAACCCCGCGCTTACCGGCTGGACAGCCGCAAAGATACTTTGGGTAAGAAACAATGAGCCGGAGGTCTATGAAAAGTGCAGGCATATCCTGCTGCCGAAGGATTATTTAAGATATATCCTTACGGGAGAATTTGCGACCGAGGTCTCCGATGCTTCGGGTATGCAGCTTCTCGACGTGCCCAACCGCTGCTTCAGCAAGGAAATATGCGATGCGCTCCATATAGATATGAGCCTGCTTGCTAAGGTATACGAGTCCTGCGAGGTAACGGGAAGAGTCACCGCTAAGGCAGCGGAGCTTACAGGACTTAAGGAGGGTACGATAGTTGTCGGCGGAGCGGGAGACAATGCCGCCGCCGCTATCGGAACGGGAGTGGCTTCGGACGGAAAGGCGTTCACCACGATAGGCACTTCGGGAGTGGTCTTTGCCCACACCTCCGACATTGCGATAGACCCCAAGGGCAGAGTACATACCTGCTGCGCCGCCGTGCCGGGAGCGTGGCACGTTATGGGAGTAACGCAGGGCGCGGGACTTTCCCTTAAATGGTTCAGAGACAACTTCTGCGCCGCCGAAAAGGAAACGGCAAAATATATGGGCGTTGACGAATATTATCTTATGGACAAGGAAGCCGAGACCGTTCCGATAGGCGCGGAAAGACTGCTCTATCTGCCGTATCTTATGGGCGAAAGAACGCCGCACCTCGACCCGAACGCAAGAGGTATGTTCTTCGGACTTTCCGCCATGCACACCAAAAAGCATATGCTGCGCGCCGTACTCGAGGGCGTTTCCTATTCGCTGAGAGACTGCGTTGAGGTGTTCAGGGAGATGGATATAAACGTTTCGGACATGATGGCCTGCGGAGGCGGCGGAAGCTCGCCGCTTTGGAGGTCTATGCTTGCGGATCTCTACAATTGTCCGGTAAAGACTGCCGCTTCAAAGGAGGGTCCGGCTCTCGGCGCCGCACTGCTCGCGCTGACCGGAGCGGGAGTTTATTCAAGCGTACCGGAAGCCTGCGCCGCAGTAGTCAAGACCGACAAGATACAGCAGCCCAACGAAGCCGCCGTGCCGGTATACGAGGACTACTACAGACTTTACCGCGATATTTACCCTGCGGTAAAGGAGCATTGCGCGAGACTTGCAAGGCTTTGATAAATAAAAAGGACTGCCGCAAAAAAACGGCAGTCTTTTTTGATTTTAAAGCTTATACACCCCGGTGATGCTGCCGTTTTCAACGGCGGCGCGGGGAACGCGTTCGGAGATCGAGCAGACTATCTCATAGCCTATCGTTCCGGTGAGTGCGGCGATATCGTCGGCGGTCACGGCTTCGTTTCCGTCCTCGCCGATAAGCGTTGCGATATCTCCGGCTTTTACGTCGATCCCGGTAACATCGCACATAAACTGATCCATGCAGACGCGTCCGACTATTTTACAGCGTTTGCCGTGTATCAGCACCTCGCCGATATTGGAAAGCGCGCGCGGATAGCCGTCCGCATAGCCGCAGGCGACGGTCGCAAGCCTCATGGGTCTGTCGGAAATAAACGTCCTGCCGTAGCTTACCGAAGCTCCGGCTTCTATTTCCTTGACCTGAGATACCGCCGAGCGCAGAGACATTACCGGCTTTATCCCGTCGGGCAGCGTCATCGCGCGGTCGGGCTTAAGACCGTACAGGATTATCCCGAGGCGGGCATAGGACGAACGCGGGTCGTAATGGCAAAGTCCGCCGGCGGAATTAAGACAATGCAGCTTGTCGAGCTTAACGCCTTTTTTTTCGGCAAGCTCCGCGGCTTCAAAGAAAAGCCTTGTCTGTGCGTTCGTGAATGCAATATCCGCTTCGTCAAACGAATCCGCGGCGGCATAATGCGTGAACGCGCCCTCGAGCTTTATTTTCGGCAGTGCGGCGATCTTGCAGATCTCATCGGAGATATTTTGAGCGTTTCCGCGCAGACCTATCCGCGTCATGCCGGTATCTATAGCTATGTGACAGCGAGCCGAGGAACGCGCGTTATCGCTCAGCTCTCTTGCAAAATCGAGATCGGTGATAGTCTGGATTATATCAAAGTCCTCCAGCTCCGCCGCTTCATCGGGCGCGGTATAGCCGAGAATGAGTATATCCCCGGTAACGCCCATTTTTCTGAGTCTTACGGCTTCATCGAGGTTGGAAACGGCAAACAGTCTTACGCCGAGCTTATCGTGCAGATAAGGCGCGGCGGCGCGGTCGCTGTGTCCGTAGCAGGAAGCCTTCACCACGCACATTATCTCGCTTTTCTCCCCGACGGCGGAACGGTAGATCTCATAATTCTTCCCCAGCCTGTCAAGATCTATCTCCGCCCAAGTTCTTCTATAAAGCTTCATATGTATTTGTCCTTTTTTACGGAAAAAATTTTTGGCTTTTGACCATATTTTATTATACTCTTATTTTTGAGATGTGTCAAGGGGGTTTTTAGTCCGTAGCGCAGGTTCAGGTGCAGTACAGGCTGTTTGAATGATTTCAAAAATGCAGATACGAGTATTCGTCCTGCCGATATTGCCGTGTTTTTTCTGCTGCGGCGTATCGGTATATCCGCAGGCCTCGCACCTGTTCCCCTGCATTTCTTTTCCGCAATTTGGGCAAAACATAAATAAACCTCCATTCAAATACAACATAAATGCTGTTAATAAACATAATTATAACATCTTTTGCGTTGTTTGTCAATACTACATATTTGGCGTATAATAAAATTGAGCAGTATCAACAAAGCGAGGGAGTGGGATTTGTGCAGAATAATAACCTTTATTTGTATCCGAATCTTGTGAATGCGCGGAAAAACAAATACACGCAGAGCGAGCTTGCGGAGCTTATAGGGATCTCTCAGCAGGAGGTCAGCAGGTATGAAAAGGGCGCGGTAAAGGCTCCGATAAACTACATTATTGATGTAGCGGACATCTGCGGGGTAAGCGTCGATTATATTCTGGGCAGAGAGCAGAGCCTAAACGCCGAGAGCGACCCCGACAGAGACGAGTTGATGAGAATGTACGATAAGCTCAGTGAAAAAAACAAGCTCCGCGCCGCCGAGCGCATACAGACGCTTCTCGCAATGCAATCGGAGGAATAAGCGCGCAAAAAAAACTCCCGCCGGGTAATGACGGGAGCCAAAAAATAAAAAATTATAGGGGAGAAGCAGGCAGACATGATGATCTGCCGTGCTGTATATATGAAGGCTTGGGGTATAAGCCATCATATCCGTGTGATCGGAAAAGCATCGGGACGATGTGTCCCTTCTGCTGTATATAATGATACTCTACTAATGTGATATGCTTGTGAAAACTTATCGGTTTAATTATGAAAAATATTGAAGTTTTTTTGAAAATATGGTATACTTTTAATGTAGAACGGTATTTAATTTAAAGGAGGTTTAAAAGCCGATGCCGAGATTTTTTGTAAGCGATATCTCAGACGGAGTATGTATAATAGACGGCGAGGACGCGCGGCATATCGCGCTTAGTCTGCGAATGAAGAGGGGCGAAACCATAACGGTCTGCACGGGCGCGGTCGAGAACGTCTGCGAGCTTGAAAGCATAACGCCGGAGAGGGTGGTTTGCAGGGTGATAAGCTCGCGTGAGGCGATAGCCGAGCCGAACGTAAAGCTTCATCTTTTTCAGGCTGTGCCTAAGGGCGAAAAAGCGGATATCATCGTTCAGAAGTCCGTCGAGCTGGGCGTAAGCGCGATAACGTTTGTGCTGACGTCGCGGTGCATATCCCGGCCGGACGAAAGGAGCTTTGAGAAAAAGCTGAAGCGGTACAACAAAATATCGCTTGAAGCGGCGAAGCAATGCGGCAGAGGGATAATTCCGCAGGCGGACGGGATAATAAGTCTCGACGAAGCGATAGAGCGGATAAAGAGTTTTGACAGTGCGGTGTGGTGTTATGAAAAAGGCGGAGCGGCGTTTTCGTCCTTGGGGCTTTCGCCGAACAGCGAGATAGCCCTGCTTATCGGCAGCGAGGGAGGATTCTCGGACGAGGAAGCGGACAGGCTGAAGGCCGCCGGGATAACGCCGGTAAGCATGGGCAGGCGCGTTTTGCGCTGCGAGACCGCGCCGATAGCCGCTGCGGCGATAATCATGAACCTTACGGGCAATATGTGACTGTTTAAAGTGCCATTTGGCAGACGTTTTATTTGTGCAGAATACACAAAAAATGAAAGTTGGAAATTATTTTTTTGAAAAATGCTTGATTTACCGAATAAAATGTGATATACTATTTGTAGTGAATGTACATGATGGCTCGAGCTTATCGGGCGGTATGTGATTTTTTGATAATAAAATAAGGAGTTGTTTTGCAATGGGAAAAGCATTAAAGGTTGCCGCCGCACTCGGTGTGGCTGCTCTTGGCGCTGCCGCTGCGGTAGCATATAAAAAGCACAAGGAGCTTGAGGATTACGACTATGAGGAGTTAGACGACGATTTTGAAGATTGCTGCTCTGACGACTGCTGCGATTGCGCCGAGGAGTCCGCAGAGACTGCCGAAGCTGCCGAGGATACCGCAGAGGCTTCCGAAGAAGCCGCCGATGAGACTTCAGCCGAAGAAGCTGCAGAGGATACCGAGGAGTCTGCCGAAGCTGTTGAAGAAGCAGCCGAGGAGGAAGAGACCGAGGATCTCACCGAAGAATAATTTTAGCATTCCCGAATTTTTTTCTTTTTCATACTTTCCTTTTTGAGAGACCGCTTATTACCCATAGGCGGTTCTTCTCTTTTTTTAGTTCGCGGGATCGCTCCGTTCCGTCGCTCGTGTCGTATAAGCTATGACGGTTTTGACCGCGGTTTTTACGTTATTATTAATTTTTCTTGTTCAGTTCCGGTATGGAATGCAATTTATTTCTTGTTTTGTGGAAGAAGTTGTTTAAGTAATGCTCTCTTTTTAGTTCGCGGGATCGCTCCGTTCCGTCGCTCGTGTCGTATGTGCTGATACGGTTTTGACCGCGGCTTTTAAGTTTTTATTAATTTTTCTTGTTCAGTTCCGGTGTGGAATGCAATTTATTTCTTGTTTTGTGGAAGAAGTTGTTTAAGCTATGTTCGGCGGCAAAAAATATTTTTACATAAAGGTGGATAAAAATGGATATAAGTAAAAACAAATACGCGCTCAGGGCGCGGGAATTATTTTACAAGGGGTATAATTGTTCGCAGTCGGCGGCGGGAGCCTGGGCGGAGGAAATGGGTCTTAGTCTTGAAACGGTATTGAAGCTTTCCTCAGGCTTCGGCGGAGGAATGGGCAGAATGCGCGAGGTCTGCGGAGCGGTCAGCGGAGCCGTTATGGTCATAGGAATGCTGCGCTCGAGCGGAGAAGCGGGAGCGGACGAGAAGAAAAGGCTTTATGAGCTTGTGCAGAGCTTTGCGGCGCGTTTTAAGGAAGAAAACGGCGCGGGGACTATCGTCTGCCGGGAGCTGTTAGGGCTTTCGCGGAAAGACCCCTGTTCGCCCGTGCCGGAAGCGCGCACTGCGGAGTATTACAAAAAGCGTCCCTGTCCGGAGCTTATCGCGCTTGCGGCTGCACTGACGGAGGAATTTGTCGATGAAGAAAAACGGCGTGATATTTGACCTCGACGGAACGCTCGTCAGCTCCGGGCATATCTGGAAAGAGATAGACGTAAAATTTTTAAAAAAGCGCGGCTTTGAGGTTCCCGCCGATTACGCCGAGAGCATTTCCTGTTACAGCTTAAAGGAAGCGGCGGATTATACGATAGCGCGTTTCAAGCTTTGCGAAAAGGCCGAGGATATAGTCAAAGAATGGCACGATATGGCGGATACTGAATATTCGCACCTGCCGTTAAAAAGAGGAGCGAAGGAGCTGCTTATAGGGCTGAAAAAAAGCGGAGTAAAGACCGCTCTCGCCACGGCGGCGGACAGCAGCATTTACGGTGCGGTGTTAAAAGCAAACGGCATCGAAGAGCTTTTCGACCTATGCGTTACGACCGAACAGGCGGGCAGAGGAAAGGATTTTCCGGACGTGTATCTTTACGCGGCGAACAGCTTCGGGCTTAACGCCGAACAGTGCATAGTTTTCGAGGACGCGCCCAAAGCCGCTTCGGCGGCGTATTCCGCAGGGTTTACGGTGTATGGCTGTATAGACGTTCTTTCGGGCAAAACGAACGCGCTTGAAGCGGTGTGCAAAGGGACGTTTTATGATTTTGAGGAGCTTATGGCGGACAAAGCGTTTTTATCGGAATTTTTTTGTTGACAAATCCTTGTTATTGTGATATGATAAAAAGAGGAAAACTGCAAATTCTGCTGCGAGGGGTGTTTATGTTATGAGCACAAAAATAAAATACGGTCTGCTGATATTTATTTTTTCGCTGATAATAACCGCCGCGCTCATAACCAATGCTTATATGCCGTGGAGGGCTTTCAGCGAGGTGGAAAAACGCTGTACCGAGCCTGTAACGGCAAAGGTAGTCGATACGCTGAAGCAGGAGGAGGAAAATTATTTTTACTACGGACCGAAGGTAGAGTTTCCCGACCGCAGAAACGGTTATAATTTAAGAACGGATCTTGTAAACACCGCACGGATAAACAAGACCTGGCAGGAGGGCGAATACATAGCGGTCTACTACAATCCCGCCGACCCGTCCGAAGCGATACTGCGCGGCGACCACACGGCGGAAAATAATTTTCATTCTTCTATAGTTATTGGCATCATACTAAGCGCCGCGGGACTTATCGTGCTTATCGTGAGCATAGTCAACACCTATAAAACGCCTAAAGGAAAGACCGAAAAATTTAAAACCAATATTTCAGGGCAGTCCTTTGAAGAATGGCGGGAGCAGCAGAATACCGAGGACGGTGAAGAAGAGCAGGATAAAACGGGAGCAGAGGAATAAAAAATTTTTTAGAATGGTGGAGAAATTAAAATGGGGAGAGTTACATATAAAACCAAAGCAGCAGAAACGCCCGAGTCGCTTAAAACCTCCGCAATAGCCTTTTTGGTCATTGCGGTAATCTGTGCGGCTATGGGCATTGCCGCTCATTTTTCTTATACGAAAATGGTAAACCGCTGCACCGAGGATTCGTTTGCGGTGATACAGAGCGTTACCAAGCACTATGTAAGAAGCGGCAGAAGAGGAAGAAGAGCGGAGTATACCTTTACCGGGCATTTTAAGGTAAACGATGAACCGTATACCGTTACGGGGAAAAAATCCATAGAGATCTTTGGCGAAGGAGTTCTTGCAAAGGTCTGCTACAACCCTGACGACCCGAGCGACAATTATCTGCCAGAATGCGAGAGCGATGACGGCTGGATATTTTTCATCATGACGGCGATCCTCTTAATTATGGGAATAGCGTCGCTTTTAAAAAGAAGAAATCTGGTCTATAAAACAAATCCCGGCGGTCAGACATTTGAGGAATGGCAGGCGCAGCAGCAGTATGAAATGCAAAACGGCATGGGTGCGCCGCAGCAGCCGGGAGATTTTGAGCAGCAGTCAGCCCCGCAGAGCGGCAGGTACAGACGCTACAGCGAAGAGGATTATTTTACCGGAAGCTCCGACAATGATAACGATGATTTTCTCGGAAGCTGAATAGGAGAATTATTATGGCTTTACTTACAGACGGAGAAAGACAATTCCATATAAGGGCAAAGGCGGGAGAGGTCGGAAGATATGTCATTCTTCCCGGAGACCCGATGCGCGCGCCGAAGATAGCGGAGCTTTTTGACAGCGCGGAGCATATAGCGAGCAACCGCGAGTATAATCTTTACACCGGATATTTAGACGGAGAAA
>CANQCJ010000028.1 GCA_947589205.1 uncultured Ruminococcus sp.
TTCACGCGCTGTTTTTGAAATTCAACACACGCGCCGCCGAACGCACGATGAAGCGCGATGCGGCAAAGTGCAGCAGACACTGCTTCGGCGGCTGCCGCGCGGTCATTGCGGGTATTGCGGGTATCTCTCTGCTCCCCGAGGAGATAATGCGCGAACAGGTAACGCGCACCTACACGATAGGCGAACATATCAAAGACCCCGACCCGCAGGATATTTTAATGGCAAGTCATCTTTTGAGCGGCACGGCGTTCATCGTTTTCTGCCTTCTGTTTGCGATAAAGCTGACGCTCGGCGTGTATCTTTGAAAACAATGAAAGGACGGTTTTATGAACGGCGACAGCTTTAAAACTGAACAAGCTACCGAACGATCAAACGATCCGGAATATGAAGAATACGTCCGCAAGCAGTTAGAGCTTGCGCGGCTGCGGCGTGAACGCGCCGATCAGATAGCAAGAGACAAGCTCCACGCGCAGATGGTACTCGTCGGCGCGGCTTTGCTGATAATAATACTGATAGTCGCGGCGATAATCCGCGCGGGGCACAAAAGCGAGCAAGCGGCGAACACCTCTTCCGCCGACAAGCCGTTTGCCCATGTCGAGCAGACCGACAAAACTGAGCCTAAAGAGAGCGAGACGCCCGAGGACGCTTCGAGCGGTGAGCAGAACGTTACCGAAGATACCCCCTATGCCGGTCAGGCGGAGGGGCACACGCTCGTGACCGAAAACGGCATAACCTACGTTGACGGCATCATGATAGTCAACAAGACCTTTTCGCTGCCCTCCACATACGACCCCGGCTTAGACCCCGAAGCGGAACAGGCGTTCAACGATATGGCGGGCACGGCTTGGTCGGAAGGCATAACACTATGGATCTGCTCCGGCTACCGTTCCTACGATGAGCAGGTGTCGCTGTTTGAGGGCTATGTAAACATGGGCGGACTGGACTATGCCGACAGCGTTTCGGCGCGTCCTGGGCATTCCGAGCACCAGTCGGGGCTTTGCATGGATATAAACTCAACCGATTTCAGCTTCGAGTACACCGCCGAAGCGGCGTGGCTGGCGGAGCATTGTGCGGAGTACGGATTTATCATACGTTTCCCGCGCGGCAAGGAAAGCATAACCGGCTACACCTACGAGCCGTGGCATTTGCGCTATGTCGGCGTGGAAGCCGCGCAGGTCATGAAAGCGCAGGATCTCTGTCTCGAGGAGTACCTCGGAGTTACCTCCGACTATGCCGACGCGCCTAATAATGATGAATTTATTGAGAAGTATGGTACATAATTCAAAGTATGGGACTTAGATTTTAAGTCCCATTTACTTTTGCGCCGATAAAAATTAAGGAGAAAAATATGCAAATTTGGAAAGCACATTTTAAGGATCAATTTCATGATACCGAGATAGATATTCTCAACACCGAAGAGGACAGCAGGACAAACCCGATATCTTTTGTTTTAGACGGAGTAAAATTTCAGGGAAGCAGTCCGTTTGAGCTTTACCTTGCAGACGAAACGCAGTATGAGACAGCAAGGAATAAATTTCATATCTTAAAAACGGGCGGTTTTCATATCGGCGGCACCGATATACCGTATCGGTATACATTGCAAAGATATTCGCTTGAAATCAAAATACCGCTAAGGGTGATACGCGATCGGTGTGAGATCAAAGGTATACTGCATATTGCATTTGAGTTAAAGGAGTATGATATGAAAAAAGGCCGGGCAAAAACCTATTGTGATGATGTAAGGGTATATCCCGATGATGTAAATGTTTATGACTTTACGCTCAGCGCGGACGGTGTGAGCTGCAGCAGCGCCGCAAATAAAGCAGATTTTGAAGCAAACCTGTATGATATTTGCAGGCAGATGGCAAATGAATATTATATCAAATGTTGTTTTACCTGTCAATATTCCGATTATTCGCCGTATGGAAACGACGATTTCGGCTGTATGCTGTGCTATAAAGAAGAGTACCTTAAAGTAAACGGCAAGGACGATCATTTTGAAGATAAGGATTGTGACATACGTCAGGAAACGTATCTTTGCGAAGAATATGCTCCGAGAAATAAGTGTCCGGGGGATCGCGGGTTTGTACCCGGTTTATCAAAATAAAAAAATCCCGCACAGCTAATGCAGGACAAATCGAAAAGGGCTGCCGAACACCGACAGCCCTGCAATTATTTAAGCCATTGGACTTACACCTTTCATAAGATTTAACCGTGAAAAGTATAATTATCTCATTGGACTCGTTCCTTTCCGAAAATTTTAGATCCTAATGTCAAGCTAAGTCAACCTTTGGACTCACCCCTTTGCAGCTAAATGAATTTCCTCAATGTGCGTCCTAACATAACGCATCACTCCATTCGTTGATAAGTAAAGGTAAGCCGCCGCTGTGCGCCCGCGTATCCCGCATCATCGCCGTGACATTATCGGCAAAAGGCTTCATGACCCGCCAAGGCTTACAGCCGCTCAATTAAAGATCCTACGGCAGACGACCTGCCAAAGTCCAAGTGTACATTGGAATCACTCCGATCTAAAGTTTATTCGCAAGCCTCAGAAAGATTTTCATAAAAATCACCGATCCTTAACGAAAAATTCTAACTAAAAACCACGCTGTACATTGGAATCACTCCCGCCTGTTATGTAACTGATAATCTCAAAAGCATTTTCATGACAAACACGTCCCTGCTATATAATTATCGGCACAGCAAGCCGTTATAAACGTTTAGTAAGTATTAAATTTTAAAAAAGCAGAGTAAAAATTGAAGAATCAAAATATTAAAACCGTCGTGACCAAGAGTCCGTCAAGATCTTCAAATTTAATTTCACAAATAAGGCTGTCAGTCCATTCGCCTGCGTCCTGCCTTCAAAAATCAGACCTCAACGAGTCTCGGAAAACTCTGCTGACTCTCTGTTATGTCCATTGGACTCGCTCCCTTCCCGTCAAAATAGCTCCCAACGGCACGAACGGCACATTGTTAAAACTTTGCAGCAAATTGTGCGGCTCATGCGACCCCGAAAGTACGCTCTGACTACTGTGAAAAGTTCAAAAGCTCATATACCTCGACCCCGACCGCCCCGAGACGGTTCCCACTCTCCGGCAGTGCCTTGATCTTCGGTTTAGCTTCTTTCCTTTTCTCTGATTATAGTATAGCACATTTTTTGTGACTTGTCAATAGTTTTTTTCAAAAAATTTTGAATTTTTTTATTTAATATTTCTTTTAGAAAATACGCTTGACAAATCCTGTATTATGTGCTATAATAGTATTGTTGAGCGCGTGAAAGCGCGATTTTTTCACGGAGGTGCAGTTATGAGCGATGAAAATTTCAAGGGCGGAATGGACGAATACACCCCCGACCTCTACACTCTCGAGGACGAGAACGGCGTCGAGCAGGTTTTCGAGCTTCTTGACGTTATGGACTATGAGGGAGAAAAGTACTTTGCCCTCACCCCCTATCACGACTCTGCCGAGGAGCTTTTAAATTCCGAAGCCGAGATCGTTGTGCTCAAAAGCGAGTTTGACGGCGACGAGGAGTTTATGGTAACCGTCGACAACGATGCCGAGTACGAAAAGATCGGCGGGATCTTCTTAGAGCGTCTCAGCGAGCTATACGATTATTCCGATGACGACGAGGACAATGACGAATAATTTCCTTCGCCCCTGTCAACAATAACAATAGCCTTATAAAAATTAAATTACTGCCATGTTCGTTAGTATGGGTGTTCATTTAATCCAACACTTACAATCAAGGGATCCGTCTCCGCAAGTCGATTGCAGACCTCCCGCCTGACACCGCTTCAAGCCGTGCAAAACAGGCGGACGAAGGGAGCGTGAACCTTGCGGGTCGTTTTACCCGTCCTGCTCAAACGCGGGTTTAAGTCTCCCACCACGACGGCATGGCGGTTTTCTTTTTTTAGCCCGCGGGGACGCGGTCTGAGCGAAGCTCAGACGGTTCCGCTCGCTCGGATAGTCGGGCGTTTGATTTCGTTAGTCGCGTCTTTTCAATATCCTGATTTACTCAACATTCGCTCCCTGCGCAGCTCTTTTTTAGTCCACGGAGGCGCTGGTCTGAACGAAGCTCAGACGGTTCCGCTCGCTCGGATAGTCGGGCGTTTGATTTCGTCAGTCGCGTCTTTTCTTGCTCCTGATTTGAAAAGTTTTCGCTCCCCACGTTGCGATACTCTTTGTTGTCGTAAGTTTAGGCTTGAAAATGCTTGTTCTTTTGTGAACAAATAAAAATTATTGAAATTTGGCGTAACAACGTTCGGGGGAGTTTTAGGTCTGAACGCAGTTCACTGTCTGAGCTATACTCAGACAAATTTTTTTATAGCAAAAAAGCGCACCACCAAACGATGATGCGCTTCTTTAATTTATTACGCTTTTTTAAAAGCTCTAATTATCTCTTCTTGGAAACAACTACAGCCGCGCCTGCGATAGCAGCGAGAGCAAGAGCGATTCCTGCAGCCGCACCGGCTTCGGGAGACTCGGTAGCGTCAGAAGCTGTGCTTGAAGCAGCAGCTGCGGTAGAGGTAGTAGCAGCCTTAGAGGTAGTTGTGGTCGAAGCCGCCTTTGAAGAGGTGGAAGAAGCAGCCGCGCTCGAGGTCGAAGCTGTGCTGGAGGTCGTGGAAGCCGCGCTCGAGGTTGAAGCAGCGCTGGAGGTAGAAGCCGTGCTGGAGGTGGTGGAAGCATCGCCCGAGCTTGTGTCTCCCTCTCCTGAGCTGTCAGTAGCCTCATCGGGGTTGTAGAGGCAATCGGAGGTTATTTCGCCGGTTACCTTAGCGTTCCAAACGTGACCTACCTGAATGTTCATACCGAGGGTATAGGTTCCGTCGCCGTTCTCGGCTACCTGGCACTTACCGCTTTCGATACCTGCCGCGATATCCTCACCGGTGTAGGTGTACTCAAATACGTTATCATAAGTACCCTCGGTAGCGGTCTCAGCGTCGCCGTTAGCCTGTACGGTGTCCCAAGCAGTTGTCTGGAAAACGCCGGTTATTGAAGAGAATACCTGATAAGCATTTTCCTCCTCGGTCTTTTCCTCATCATAGCCGTGATATTCCCAAGTCGCGCCGTTTGTGTCAACGGTAAACTTTATTGTCGTGTTAGAAAAGTCGTCGCTTGTGAAAATGTACTGCGCCCATTCGCCGTTGTACTTAGCAGGACCGGTATCCCAGTTGTTAAGGTCGCAGGCGCCCTTTGCCATCTTCTGAGTTCCGTCATCGTTAGTCATAAACTTAACAGGTCCCTCAACGGAGTCGGTAGGAGCGTTTGCGTTCCATGAAGCCTGAACGAGATACAGATAAGCAGTACCCGATTCAGCAGAAGCCGGCATAGCGGCAGCTGTAGCAGCGAGAGCCATTGCTGACATACCCGCTAAAATCTTAGAAAGTTTCATTTAAAATCTCCTCCATATTAAATATGTTTTCTCGGTAGCACAGAACGCCCCTGACGGCATTCTGCTTAGCCTTACTACAATTATAACAGACTTGACGAAAAAAATCAAGTGTTTTTGCAAAAATAATTTTGAAAAACCGCAAAAACTTTCACAAATTTTTCACAATAAAATTGTGCATATTGTGTGTAAAGGTTTACATTTTCCTTAAAATGCCACATCGGAGAAGCTCAGTCCGACCTGTTTTCCCTCATAATCGCAGGAATAGCAGCAGCCCTCGCCGACAAGCTCACCGTTTTCGTCCAGCTCGCATTTTATAGTTCTTTTAATGTAAAGGTTCTTGACCGCGCCGACATAGTTATTATCGTACACCTGAAGGCAGAATTGGCGGTGATCCTCGCTGTCCTGCACGAGACCGATAACGTTGACCGCGTGAGAATCGTCAATGACCGCGACCATCGGAACGCCCGAAGCGAGACGGGTCTTTAGAAGCTCGAAGCCCTCGTCGCCGGAGCTGTAGAGATCGAACCTTGCGTCCTCGTCGTTCCACTGTTCGGCGTTAAGGCGGTAGAGAGCCTTTAAAAATTCAAGCTCATCGTGCGAGGAAGCCTTTTCGATCTTATCCGCGCCGTTTTTAATATCGAGGGACAGCATTTCCACGTTCTGCCAAGTAAGATTTCCCGAATTCAGCGGGAAATCCTGAACGACCCAGCCCTGTTCCTGCGCCGCCGAACGCAGATCCGATCTTACCTTGAGGGTAAGACCTTTGGAATCGTAATCGAGGTATTCCTTAACGTCCGCGTAGTCGCTTGTAAGCATTTTCGGCAGGATAGAGGAAAGCGGCTTGTTTGAAGTATAGCTTTTCTCGATATCCGTCCCGCTCAGGTCGTAGCCGGGCGCGTCATACTTGTTTTCGCTGTCCTTAGACGGTGAAAGCTCTCCCAAGCTAACCGGCAGCTTACCGATGTACCAATCTCTTGTGAATACAGCCATTCCGAAGTCCATGCTCGGGGTATCGGCGGTGCGGAAATTTTTGAAGGAGAAGCCGTTTTTGGTCGGGTCGAAGCCGGTATTGTACAGCGCGTAGCCGGAGGTCGGCTCGTCGGTGTCGGAATAATTTACCAAGTCGTAATTGAGCGTTGCGATTATCTGCTGATAGATATTTTCCAGCGCGTCCGCATCGGAAGCGGAGTAATATTTTCCGCCGGTCTGAGAAGCAAGCTCGCGCAGTCTGTCGCGGTCGGCTTCCTTGCCGAGACCGATAGTCATAATAATTATGCCGTTCTCATTAGCCCGCGAGGTGAGCGACTCGATGCTCTCGGCGTTCTGCTCATCGCTTGCGCCGTCGGAGAGCATAACTATAATATTCCTTGTGAGCTTTTCCTTAGATTTTTCAAAGGTTTTCATGCACTCGGAAAGCGCGGTCTCTATGTGCGAGCCGTCGAAGATCTCGTCGTCGTTCCTTATTTCCTCAAAAGCCTTGTCAAGCTTTTTGGTGTCGTCGGTAAAGCCCTGCATAAGCGTGTAATTTCCGGTAAATTTTGCGATGCTGAAAAGATATTTCTCCTCCTCCTCGCTGAGCTTTGTGATAAGGCTCTTGGCAAAGGACAGACGTTTGAAATCCACATCGTTTTCCGGCGAGACCTCGCAAAGCTCGACCGGGTACATAGAACCCGAGTTATCGAGCAGAAAAGCTATCTGCGTAACGGGAGTTTCATTGACGGCATTTTCGCTTCCGAGGGCGTATGTACCGTATACCTGTATATCCGCGCTGACCGTTCCCGCGTCGCCGTCGACCTTGCTTTCTATCTTGTTGTAGGTCTTAGTGCCCGCGTCGAATTTAAGCACCGTCAGCTTCGAGAGCTTCAGGTTTTTCCTCTCGAGCTCTTTTTTGTCCGGCTTAAAGGTTATCTTCGCCGAATCAAACTTATGGTCGCTCACAAGGTCGTAAGCGTGGCCGATTATTCCGGTGTTTGAGGATATTCCGAAAATATCCATATCGCACACCGAGACGTCCGCCGCGTTAGCGTCGCCGGTCACCTCGAGCGTAAGCTCTCCGCAGGTCGTCTTGTGGCTGACCCTTACGTCGCTGTCCTTGGTGCTGCCGTCGGTCGAGGTCTTGGTCGGGTCAAGCCCCGACATTATCTCAAAGCCGTCATACAGTCCGTCGCCGTCGGTGTCGGGATTGTTCGGGTCTGTTCCGAGAGAAGCCTCGCCGCCGTCGTCGAGACCGTCGGCGTCCGTGTCGGCGTTTCTCGGGTTAGTGTTCGAGCGTTCCTCCGCGCTGTTGAGCACGTTGTCGTTATCTGCGTCGCCGTCCGGGTCAAGCTCCTCGGCATGGTAGGTGGTGTTGATCTCAAACTGCGCGATAAGATTTTGTGCAAGCTGTATGCGGTTTTCCTCTTTTATCCTCAAAACAGCGATAACACAGGCTATAGCCGTAAGTGCGATTATAATCAGCACAACAATAAAACCGATATGCCTGTTGCGCATAGCGCGCCGCTGTTTTTCTGCCATAGCGTAAGCCGCAGACTGCGTATTATTTTTCATGATCGGGGTATGCCTCCTAAAGGGATCGGGGTCAAAAATAAACTTCTGTATTTTATTTTAACATAATTTGAAATTTTTTTCAAGAGGTTTTGAGCGATTTATATAAAAAATTTTTGACAAATTTCCCGCTGTATGCTTATGCAGTTTATGAAAAATGTTATATAACTGTAAAAAATGCGCGAAACGGTTGTATTCGGCGGTTTATTTTGTTATAATTATATATGGTATCTTTTAAAACAAATTTAAAAAGGAGGCGAACGCTGTGCAAAAGGAAGCTAAGCGAAAAAACATAACGGTCAGAATGGTAAGGAACCGCATGATGATAGTTTACACCTTACTTTTGCTGACAGTCTTTTTCGCCTGCACAGCGGCTGCCGTCAAGGTGAGCAAGGACGATCTTATAAACGAGCTTTCCGACGAGATAATTTCGATAGATACCCGCTATGCTTCGGCGGCGGAGGATTTCGCGCTTTATTCGGAGATCGACTGCACCAGAGCGTTCATGAGCGGCGCGCACGAATACGACCCGCTCAGCATTGCCGAGCACGAAAAAAGCGAGCAGTTCAACAACGCGAGGTCTGTCCTGCTGCAAGCGAGCGCGGGCAGGCATTACAACGACTTTTTAATAATGTATACAGACAATTCCTCGGTAGGCAACGTCTCCTCGGGCGCGTCCGAACGTCTCGGGACGGAGGGCTACAGCTATTTTGAAAACAAGCTCGGCGAAAACGCGGACGTGTGGTTTTTCGACCCCGACAAGACGAGCGGCAAGCTTTGCTATTTAAGAAGATTTTCCGAGACGTCGATCTTCATGCTCTCTTTTTACGCTGACGAGCTGGACAGCGTTCTCAGCG
This sequence comes from uncultured Ruminococcus sp., assembly GCA_947589205.1. Taxonomy (GTDB): domain Bacteria; phylum Bacillota; class Clostridia; order Oscillospirales; family Ruminococcaceae; genus YE71. Next base: position 8,794 of record CANQCJ010000028.1, read on the forward strand.
GTCCGGACAGCGAGAGCTTTCTGCTTGCCGATCCGAGCGGTATAATAATCGCGTCTAACCTGCCGTCGGTCTCGCCGGGAACGGCTCTGCCGGAGGAGATAAGCTCTATGTTCGAGGACAAGAGCGGCGAATGCTGCGTAAGCGGCAGCAGGATAGGCGTTTCCATGGAAACGGACAACGGCTGGCAGGCGGTGACGCTTAAGGACATACCCAAGGCGTTTTACCTCGATACGAAAAATAACGGAAGGCTGCTCGCCATATCCGCGGCGCTGCTTCTCGTTTCGCTTTCCGCCGGAATACTCTCCTGCGCGGGATTTTCCGCCGCTCTGCTTGCAAAGCCCGACAACGAGTTTATCGACCACGAGACCGGAGTGCTCAACGAATACGGTCTTGACGAAAAGGTAAGCGAGGAGCTGGAAACGATGATAGTCGGCAGCACCTGCGCTGTGATAGTCGTAAGCATAAACGACGCGGAGAACATAAGGCGCACCATGCCGCCGAGAAAATGGAACGAGCTTAGAATGAAGATAATTTCGTCTGCGGAGGATTATTTTGTTTCAAACAAACGCTTCCACATCGGCAGATTTAACGACGACCGCATAGCCATGTTCGCCGACTACAGCGAATTTGATATTTTTAAGGCGCATGAAAAGCTCAAAAGCGGCTGCGAGGGACTTTGCAGTATTTTCAAAGGCTTCACTCTCGATGAAGCGGGCGATATGCTGCTTAGTATCTCGATAGGCGCGTGTATCTATCCCGACCACGCGGAGGATTTTGACGCGCTTATCGCAAAAGCCTCCGCGGCAAGAAAACGCGCCGAAAAACGCGGCGGCTGCGCCTACTGTATGTACGACCCCAAGGAGGATAACGCATGAAGCTTGGAAAATACGCGCGTACCGCCGCGCTCTGCACCTCAATAGCCCTGCTTTTAAGCTCCTGCGCCAATGCCGACAGCGTTACGAGGACAAAGACCGACCGAACTCGGAAAATATATTTCTCATGGTGGGGCAGTCAGCTAAGAAGAAGCTATACGCTTGAAATGGTGGACGAGTTTGAAAGGCTCGACAGCGGCATTTCCGTCATGACCTATTCAAGCGATTTCAGCGGCTATAAGGAAAACCTCGACGCGCTTATGAACTGCGGCAAAAACGCGGACGTCATGCAGATAAACTACTCGTGGATAGACGAATATTCGCCCGACGGCGAGGGCTTTTACGATCTTTATCAGCTAAGCGACAAAATAGCTTTGAGCAATTTTTCCGAAGAAGAGCTTGCCTACGGCGAGCGCGGGGGAAAGCTCAACGCTATCCCCATTTCCCTAAACGCCGTGACGTTTTATTACAATAAAACGCTGTTTGAGCAGCGCGGACTGACGATCCCGGCAACGTGGGAGGAAGCGATAGAATGCGCCGAGGCGTTCAAGGAGGACGGGATATATCTTTATGAGACTGCCGACGTTTATTTGTGGCTGATGCTTGCCGCGCATGAAGAACAGATCTCCGGCAAGCCGGTATTCGGCGCGAACGGCTTCGGGCAGGAAAATTTCCGGTCTATGATGGAATTTGCAAAGGTATTGAGCGACTGCGGCGCGATAAATTACGGCAGCGAATACAAGCGGGAAAATTTCTTTGAAGAAAAGAGCGCGGCGCAGGCGTTGTGGATCTCCGACGCGGAATACTACGCCGCCCCGATAGAGGAATACGGCGGAGGATTGGTCATAGGCGATTATCTGACCGAACCGGAGGCTCTCCGAGACGGCTGGTACGTCAAGCCCACGAGCCTTTACGCGATAAGCGCAGACACCAAAAACCCCGAAGCGGCGGCAGAGCTGTTAAATTACCTGCTCAACGACGAGCACGCCGCGCGGCTCCAGGGCGTTGAAAAGGGCATACCACTTTCCGATTCCGCGCTTGAAACGCTCTCGGCGGAAAATATGTTAAGCGGTCCTGCATACGAAGCGAGCCGCAAGCTCGGCGATCCTCCGGCGTTTTCGCTGATGCCGACGGAGCTGGAAAGCTCCGAGATCTACAACAGCTTTTTTGAGCAGTGCGACCAATTTATCTTTGGACAAAAGACCTCCGAACAAGCGGCGGCGGATCTTATGGAGATAATTTCTCAATAAAAAAATCGGGACTTGCCGTTTGACAAGTCAAAATAAAGGGACTTGCATTTTGACAAGTCAAAATTAAGGGACTTGCATTTTGACAAGTCCCTTTAACGTTATTTTGCTTTTTCTCTCAAACCTGCCTCCATGCACCAGATCATACCCATAGTCAGGTAGAAATAAGGCGTACAGCTTGCCGAGCTTATATTGAAAAACGCCTGTATCGCATAGGCGGCGAACGCCGTGAACGCTCCGAGGGCGACAGGGTCGCCGCCGCGTTTTTTGATAAGCCTTATCGCTTTGACGAGCGTTATAATTATAAGAGCTATCTGCAAAACAGCCGTTATAACGCCGCGGGTTATCGCCGTGTCGAGGTATTCGTTGTAAGCACGGTCGGTCTCCATGCCCTCGCCGCCGTTGTACATTTCAGCCCAGTTATCAGGACCTACTCCGAGCACGGGATTTTTCTCAAACGTCAGCGCGCCCTCATACCAGAGCGTCGGAAAAATGCCGTCGGAATGGGGAGAATGCGCGCCGTAGGAAATTTGCAGGCGTTCAAACGAATCGGTGTAGATTATCCTTTCATTTCTGAAACGGAAATTATCGGTAAAGAAAATTCCCGCAAAGACAGCCGCCGCTATAGCCAAGCATATCGCGCTCACGCCGAAGCGAGAAGCGGCTGAACGAGGTTTCTGTTCGCCGTCATCGTCCTTGTTTTTTCCCGCAAAGGACAGCGCAAGGCTTATAACTATCGCCGCGCCGACGCCGAGCATTGCCGGAAGGGTCTGGGTAAGTATCGCCGCGCCGCTCATTATTCCCGCCGCCGCGATGTAAAGCAGTCTCGGCATGAGTTTCTTTGCAAGAGCCGCGCCGTTTACGGCAAAAGCGCAGCCGACAGTGAGCAGCGCTCCCAGCGCGAACGGCGAACAGCAGAAGCCGTCGGCGGCATAGGAGGCGTCATAGCCTGCGTAGGAATTGAAATAATTAGCGGTATCTATGTTCGAGCGGTAATCTATAAACAGAAAATTATAGTAGCTCGGTATAAATTTTCCCAGCGCGGGAATGCTCTGCAAAATACCCATGAGCGCGTTGACGCTTGCGATAATTATAACAGCGTCGGCGGCTTTTTTCCTGTATTTGCCGCTTGTGAGCGCGAGACCGAGCGCGAAAAATCCGAAATATCCGATAATGGTAACAAGCCCCTCCGCCCTGTCGAGATACCCGAATACGGAGGTCCCTATATCGCTCGAGGCGAGGGCGGAAACGACCGTCATTACAAGTATAAGCGCGGGAACAGCTGTAAGCTTGTTTTTATTTAATCGTATCTCTTTTTTTACGCAGGCGATAATGAACATCAGGATACCGCCGAAGCCTGCGAGTATCAGCAGGGTCATTATAAGAAACGCAAGCGTAGCGTTGCTTTCGGTCTGAAGCATATTAAAGTCGTTTCCGCTTTCAAAAGCCTTTGATATGTAATACGGCAGGGACGAAACGGCAATAAGTATAAGCGCGATGAGCGCGTAGCGTCCGCTAAGCTTACGCGCCTTTTCGGGGGTCATATTTATAATAAAATCCGAATCGTTTCCCGAACCGAACAGATGCTTGTGCGCGTCATGCCGGTCGGTCTTGCTGCTGTAGGTGACTTCACTGTTTTTCTTTTTTCCCATTTTTTATGACTGTCCTCCTTATTATTAAAGAACAATAAAAAGAGCGGACAAGCTGTTTTGTCCGCTCCGAATTTTTACTTGGCGTATTCAACGACGCGGCTTTCGCGTATAAGATTGATCTTTATCTGTCCGGGATAATTCATCTCATTTTCGATCTTCTTGGCGATCTCTCTTGCAACGATAACCATTTTCTCATCGTTTATCTTTTCGGGCTGGATAATAATTCTAACCTCTCTGCCCGCCTGTATCGCGTAGGATTTTTCAACGCCGTCAAACGAGGTGCATATCTCCTCTAATTTTTCCAGTCTCTTTATGTAGTTCTCGTAATTTTCGCTTCTTGCTCCGGGACGCGCCGCGCTTATCGCGTCAGCCGCCTGAACGAGAGCCGCGACTACCGTTCTCGTTTCAACATCGCCGTGGTGAGCTTCTATCGCGTGGATTATATCGGGAGACTCCTTGTATTTCTTGCAAACGTCAACGCCTATCTGAACGTGCGAGCCTTCTATTTCGTAGCTTAAAGCCTTGCCGATATCGTGCAGCAGACCCGCTCTTCTCGCAAGATTTGCGTCAACGCCCAGCTCGCTTGCCATCATTCCGGCAAGGTGAGCCACCTCTATCGAGTGGTTAAGGACGTTCTGGCGATAGCTCGTTCTGAATTTGAGACGTCCGATAAGCTTTACAAGCTCGTGATTTATGCCGTGAACGTTTGTTTCAAGGATAGCTCTTTCGCCCTCCTGCTTTATCTTGTGTTCGACCTCGCGCCTTGCCTTGTCGACCATTTCCTCTATCCTTGTCGGATGTATCCTTCCGTCGGAAATAAGCTTTTCAAGCGCTATCCTCGCGATCTCGCGGCGCACCTGATCGAAGCAGGATATCGTGATAGCTTCGGGGGTATCGTCGATTATAAGATCTACGCCGGTAAGAGTTTCTATCGCTCTGATGTTTCTTCCCTCGCGTCCTATTATCCTGCCCTTCATGTCATCGTTGGGCAGATTAACGACGCTGACTGCGGTCTCTGAGACCTGATCCGCCGCGCATCTTGCGATGGCAAGCGAGATATACTGTCTTGCGAGATTTTCGCAGTCGTCCTTCAGCTGAGTTTCGTAGGCTGTTATCCTTACCGCCTTTTCATGAGTAAGCTCCGCTTCGAGACTGTTGAGAAGATATTCCTTAGCCTGGTCTACCGTAAACTGCGAGATCTTTTCGAGGACCTCGAGCTGACTGTTTTTAAGTCTCTCCGCCTCCGCGATCTTATCGTCGGCATTTTTCAGCTTTGACTGAAGCGAATCCTCCTTGCGTTCAAGAGAGGTCATTTTGCGGTCGAGCGATTCTTCCTTCTGATTGAGCCTTCTTTCCTGTCTGGAGACCTCGCCTCTGCGTTCCTTTATCTCCTTTTCGGCTTCCTGTCTTTGCTTGTGTATCTGGTCGTTAGCTTCAACGAGCTTTTCCTTTTTAAGATACTCGGCGTTTTTCTCGGCCTCGGCAACTATCCGCTCTGCTTCCTTTTCGGCGGAGCCTATAGCAGCCTCGGCTGTTTTTTGGCGGTATTTTTCGCCCTGTCTGAACGCGATAAACGCCGCTATCGCGCCGCCGACGATAAACGACACCAGACAAAGAGCTATTGTTACGCCTAAACTACCCATAGTATAGCCTTCCTCCTTCTTTAGAAAGTACGAAGCGTGGATTTTTAATATGATGATGTAATTCATGCAGGATATGTTAAAGCTTCACGCTTCGCCCGTTATGAAATTTTAAAGATTCTATAAGCAGACAGCCCGAAAAAGACCGTCCGCAGTCGGCGCGCGCCGAAAAGGCACGCTGTAAGCATTTTTATTTTAAAATATATACACTGCCGTTTTCGGCGCGTTCGATACGCGGCGAAAAAACCGCAAGGAAAATTTAAAAAACATAATGCATAATTTTATTGTACTATATTTTTAATTGCTTGTCAAGTATGTTTGCCGCAATTTTTAAATTTTTTCATAAAAGCGCCCGAAACGCGTTTTAAAAAAGAAAAAAGGCGATCCGGAGAGACCGCCTTCTGACTTGTGTAAAAATTTTGGAGAGGATGAAACGAGCTAAGAGTTTTCACTTAGTTTTTTCATTCGTCTTTCGTTTTGTTCTACTATAACAAATTATACCTCTTTTTTTCCCTTACTTCAAGAACAATTGCATTACATTATATTACAATTTGGTTACATAGCAATATATGCTGTAACCGTTTAGAAACCTTTCTATATGTTGTAGGCATCGTCCTTTTGCCTCTTTTTTCTAAAGATCTCATTGACAAGCCGAAAAAGTTATGCTATAATTAAATAAAACCGTATCGGGCAAAAATCAAAACCTTTCGGGAGGAGATCGTAATGGATCACAAGCAGGAATTTATCAAGTTCATGGAGGAAAGCGGGGTGCTCACCTTCGGCGATTTTACGCTTAAAAGCGGCAGAAAGGCTCCCTACTTTATAAACGCGGGAAACTACAGGACCGGCTCGCAGCTGAAGCGTCTCGGCGAATTTTACGCGCACTGCATTGAAGAAAACGGCATAGAAGCCGACGTGCTTTTCGGTCCGGCTTATAAGGGCATACCGCTTGCGGTGTCCGCGGCGGCGGCGCTTTTCGGCCTTTACGGAAAAGACACGCAATATTGCTTTGACCGCAAGGAGGTCAAGGATCACGGCGAGGGCGGTATGTTTGTCGGAAAACAGCTTGCCGACGGCGATAAGGTCGTCATAATCGAGGACGTCATGACCTCCGGCAAGGCTCTGCGCGAGGTGCTGCCGAAGCTGAAGAGCGCGGCGGACGTTGAGATAACCGGCATGATAATCACCGTCGACCGCATGGAAAAGGGTCTTGAAAGCGA